>JAITWO010000025.1 GCA_031285205.1 Methanomassiliicoccaceae archaeon
ATACGGCGCATGGCCGAAGTCATCGGAAACGTACGATGACAGGGAATCGCCGTCCGCAAGAACACCAGCTTTCATGTCAACCCACCGTCCTTATCACTTTGTCAGCTATATCAATGAACGCCTTCGCGGACTCCGAGTCAGGCGATGAGATGACCACGGGGATCCCGGAATCGCTGCTT
Organism: Methanomassiliicoccaceae archaeon; assembly: GCA_031285205.1. GTDB lineage: Archaea > Thermoplasmatota > Thermoplasmata > Methanomassiliicoccales > Methanomethylophilaceae > Methanomicula. Next base: position 180 of record JAITWO010000025.1, read on the forward strand.
GTGACGATGCCCGGTTCTATAGGTATGCGGCCCAGGAACGGTACGCCCATCTCCGTTGCCGTGTTCTCGCCGCCCCCTGTTTTGAAGATATCGACGCGCTCGCCGCAGTGCGGGCACACGAACCCGCTCATATTCTCCACGATGCCGATTATCGGTATCTTGACGGAAGCGCCGAAAACAATGGATTTCCGACTATCCAATAACGCGACGTCCTGCGGTGTTGTGACGACGACCATGCCGTCAGCTTTGGGTATGAGCTGGATTATCGATAACGCCTCGTCCCCAGTCCCGGGAGGCATGTCCACGACCAGGTGATCAAGGTCGCCCCACGCCACATCCTCGATGAACTGCCTTATCGCCCCCATCTTGATCGGCCCTCTCCACGCCACCGGTGCATCCTTCTCGGGGAGCAGGAACGCCATCGACATGACTTTCAGACCATGCGCAGCATCCACAGGGACCAATTTGTCATTCTCTATCATCATGTGCGCATCTTCCAGGCCGAGCATCTTCGGTATGTTGGGGCCGTGGATGTCCACGTCCATCAGACCCGTCCTGAGGCCCTTCATCGCAAACGCCATGGCAAGGTTGGACGACACCGTACTCTTGCCGACGCCTCCCTTTCCGCTTATCACGATCACCACATGCTTGATTTTTTTCAACGATTCGTCCAGTTTGAGGTCGCCCTCGCTTATCATCGGCCTGCCTTTCGCCATGTTATCATATCAGTATCAGCAGGTACATTGAATAAAGTTATCGGAAACGCTGTGCGTAAACAGTATATTGATGTGCTGTATCATCCCACTCATGCCGCTGTGCGATCCCAAAGGATGTAATTTCGAGTATACGACAGAAGGCCTTCCCGAAGGAATGGCCTTCGTTGAGGTCCCGGTGAAAGATATGAAGCGGGCGGTGAGCTTCTACACGGACATCTTAAGATTCGTGCCGGTATCGCAGTCTGACAGCACATCGGTGCTGAAGATGAACGACGGATGTAAGATAATCCTTACCGTGAACCCGGGCGGTGCCGGGAAGGACACGGGGATATATCTCAGAACGGGCAGCCCGTTCGACCTCAACAGGAGGATGGTTGACGACGGCGTGATGATAAGAAGGCACCCTCAGAGGGGGCCTCTCGGTGTTCATCTGTCGTTCGCGGACAGCGAAGGTAACATACTGCATGTGATAGGGTCATGACCCCAGATTCGCTTTGGCGATGGCGTCATCAATGTCCTTCTTAAGTTCGGGGGGCAGGCCGCTTATCCCACCTTCCAGGAATCCGCGCACGATCATGCCTACCGCTTCGTCCTCCGTAAGGCCGCGCATCATCAGGTACTCGACCTGATCCCTCGCGATCTTACCGACCGCGGCCTCATGCGTCATCTCCACATCGGCAACGGTCGATTCCAGTTCCGGAACGGCCAGTGTCAGGCCGGCATCGTTGAGTACAAGGCTTCTGCATTCAAGGTGCGCCTTGACGCCCGGCGCCCTTCCGACAAGCCGTCCCCGGGCCACCATACGCCCTCCCAGCGTTATGCTCCTTGATATGATCTCCGCGCTCGTCCCAGGCGCGTTCAGTTCAACAAGGCATCCCATGTCTATGTCCGATCCTTCATGGCCAAGGCATATGCTGCTGTACTTCGCCGATGCGCCTTCCCCGTTGAGATACGTCGCCGGATAGCTCTGCACGGACCCGACCTTGTTCAGTATGATGTAGTTGTTCACGAACTTCGCGTTCCTGCCGACGATGCATCCCGACCTCGGACGGACATGCGTGCCCTGGCTCCAGTTGTGTATCATAGAGAATTTCAAAGATCCGCCGTCCTTGACGTATGTCTCCGAAACACCGACATGCAATGATTCGTGGGCATGTTTCCCGGTGGTGCATCCGGTGATGACCTCAAGCGATGCGTTCTCCTCCACAATGATTATGTTGTGAAGGTTCTGCATCTGTTTGTTGCGGTTGAGGAGCATACAGGTCTGCACAGGTGTTTTGATATGCTTCCCGGCCTTCACACGTATGAAATACCCATCGGAATCCTCCAGATATGTTTTCGACGTGTACTTGTCCTTTCCCGGATCGACAGCCTTCCACAGGTACTCGGAGAGATCATATTTTTTTGCCGCCTCCCTTATCGGCAGCAGCTCCAGGTCCTTGGATTCGGATGAGACGTACGACGGCCCGTTGTCGATGAAGAATATCGTGCCTGACCGGGAGGTCTTACAGGGCATCACACCGACATTGACCATCCTTTTTTTAACGTCGTCTGAGACATCATCGATGTCATTCGTTATCTCAGGGGTGTACGTCCCCACCTTATAATCATCCAAGTTAACGTCAGGCCCGTAGTTCGCCTTTTTGTTAAGGGATTCCTTCACATCTTTACCATTCTGCATTGGATGCACTCCTTGTATCCTCTTTCCCTTATGTCCTTTAGAAGGTCGGTGGGCCTTCCCGAGCATTTTATGTGCCCGTCATTCAGTATGTAGGCGCGGTCCGCGCCTATGTGGTCCAAGATCTGGCCCGTGTGGGTTATCACTAACGCAGATACCGTCTTCCCGAGGTCGCAGTGCGAGTCCTCGTAGAGCAGCTCTCTGACCTTCTTTCCGACGAGGTCTATGCTCTCCAGGTCAACACCCGATTCCGGTTCGTCCAGAAGGACGAACTTCGGTTTCTGCGCGGTCAGCTGCAAAAGCTCCGACCGTTTTATCTCCCCTCCGGAGAACCCCACGTTTATGTCCCTTTCAAGGAAATTGTCCATTCTGAACTCATTTGCCCGATCCGTAACAGAATCATCCTTCGATATGACTCTGACAAGATCCTTGAGTTTGACGCCGACTATGTTCGGAGGGCGCTGCATCATCATCCCTATGCCCATTCTGGCGCGCTCGTCGATCGGCATGTTCGTTATGTCGACACCGTTGTAAACTATGTTGCCCTTCGTGACCTTGCAGTGGCCGAGCCCCATTATCGCTGCCAGCAAAGTGCTCTTTCCGGAACCGTTCGGACCGAACAGCACGCTGGTCTGACCGTCCATGATCTCAAGGTTTATCCCCCTGAGTATCTCCTTTCCTCCCGCCTCGACGTGAAGGTCCTTTATCTTCAGCAAATCTATCCTCAACCTCTAGTAGTTTACAATGTATATTAACTATTGCTCACCGTTAAGTACAAGTGTCAATCATATAGTGGCCGTTAAATTAATAATTTGTGCAACATATGCCCGTCCTATGAGGATAGCGGCACTCAACGGAAGCCCAAGACTGATCGGTAACACAACATCCGCCGTCAATGTGATATTGGATGAACTTGAAAAACAGGGATTCAGGACGGAGCACATACAGATCTACGGCAGCATGATGACACCGTGCAACGACTGCGGTTCATGCGTTATACGCGGTGACGGCAGATGCATCATCGAGGACGATGACATGAACATGTACATGGACAGACTGATAGCTGCGGACGGCGTGATAATAGCATCACCGTCATATTACGGAGGGATCCCGGGACAGCTGAAGATACTCCTGGAACGCATAACGACCGCCGCATCGAACCGCACCGGCGGGAACAGGCTCGCACGTAAGATCGGGTGTGCGATAGCGGTCCAGGGCCATGACGGAGGGACGGGCGCATACTCGGAGATCGTTAATTTCATGTTACGTAATAAAATGGTCGTATGCGGGTCGTCACCGCTGACGGTACTGACGGGAGCGAAGCCCGGAGAGGTCCTCGATGACAAGGCAGGAACCGCGGCGCTCAGGGAGCTCGGAAAGGAGATGGGCTGGCTGATCGCCAGGATGAACCCTTAAAATTAATATAAAATACTATGAGCGGGATATATCAGCGAGATGTATTGGCGTGATGAGTACGAAAGAAAGGTGTCAACTCCCAAAAAAGCGCTTGCGGCCGTAAAACCGGGAAGGACGATATTCATAGGCGGCGGATGCGCCAGGCCGAAATATATTCTGGAAAGTCTGCTGAAGAAGGACACATCACGCGACAATAAGGTCCTGTCGCCGTTCAACTTCCTCCCGAGCCCGTTCGCGGACGAGGAGATACAGAAGAATTTTCGGGTGAACTCATTCTTCATGGACACGGAGGTGGAGGAGGGAGTATCAAAGGGAAGGATGGACTTCACCCCGATACATACTTCTGACGTACCGTTCATGCTGGAGTCCGGAAGGATATCCGTGAACATAGCGATAGTTCAGGTGTCGCCCCCGGACATGCACGGCTACTGCTCACTCGGAACATCAGTGGACATGGCCAAATCAGCGGTCAGTGCCGCCAGTGTGGTCATCGCCGAAGTGAACAGACAGATGCCCAGGACGCTGGGCGATTCGTTCATCCATATATCGGAGATAGACCACATCCTTGAAGTGGATTATCCGGTGGACCATGAGCTGGACCCGGAGGATGTGACCGAGGAGGTGATGGACCGGATAGGAAAGAACGTGTCCAACCTTGTGCCGGACGGCGCCACACTGCAGATAGGTATCGGGAGGGTGCCGGATGCGACGCTCAGGCACCTCCGTAACAAGAAGCACTTAGGGATACACACGGAGATGTTCTCCGACGGCGTACTCGATCTGGTGGAGGCCGGCGTGATAACGGGGGAAAGGAAAGCGATACACCCCAACAAAATAATCACATCATTCGTCATCGGCTCGCAGAGGCTCATGGAGTTCGTGGACAATAATCCGTCGATAGAGTTCCATCCTTCAGACTATACGAACAACCCGCTGGTCATAGCCCGCAACAGTAAGATGATCGCGATAAACACCGCATCGGCGGTGGACCTCACCGGGCAGGTGCTGTGCGACAGGACGGGGTTCAGGGACATCGACAATCCGGGAGGGCAGGCGGATTTCGCCAGAGGGGCATCATACGCACGCGGGAGGTCCATAATAGTGATACCGTCGACCGCCGAGAACGAGTCCAAGATAATAGCGACCATCCCGGAAGGCGCCGGGGTGTCGATGACCCGCGAGGATGTTCATTATGTGATCACAGAGCACGGAGTCGCGCACCTTAGAGGGAAGACGTTGGCGAACCGTGCGCTCGAGCTGATAAACATCGCTCACCCCGACTTCCGTGCAAGGCTGTTGGACGAAGCCGTCAAATTAGGATATCTGCCGGAGGATCAGAGCAAACGCCCGTACACCGGAAAGCCGTACCCGGCGGAGCTGGAGCTCCGCGAAGTCTTCAAGGGGACGGAACTTCTCATACGTCCCGTGAAGCCCACCGACGAGGACATGGTTAAGGAACTGTTCTATTCGTTCTCTGAGAAGACGATACATCAGAGGTTCATGAGCCGGCGCGTGATACAGTCACGTATAGAGCGCATGAGCCAGGTGAACATTGATTACGATTCCACGATGTCATTCGGGTTCTTCCAGAGGGTCGGCGGGAAGGTGGTGATGGTGGGGTTGTGCGGTTACGAGTACGATGCGAAGAAGAGCTCCGCGGAGGTATCGTTCGCCGTCAGGGACGACTGGCAGGGGAAGGGCCTGGGAACGTACATGCTCAACCTCCTGATAAGGGTGGCCAAATCAAGGAACGTGAAGATGTTCACCGCCGAGGTACTCGCAACCAACGCAGGCATGCTGAACCTCTTCTACCGTACGGGACTGGATGTGAATGCTACGCTAGAGGATGATGTGTACATCGTCTCATTCAACCTTGTGAAACAGTCAATGTGATCATTTACTGTCGCGTGCCCGTATCTCGGTGCGCCTTATCTTTCCGCTCAGTGTTTTCGGAAGAGCGTCAACGAACTCGACCACCCTCGGATATTTATACGGTGCCGTTTCCTTCTTCACGAAGTTCTGTATCTCCTTCTTCAGTTCATCGGACGGAGCGTGACCTTTATTGAGGACGATGGTCGCTTTTACCAACTGACCTCTCACCTCATCGGGAACGCCGGTCACGGCGCATTCCTTCACTGCCGGATGATTGGTGAGGACACTTTCAATTTCGAACGGCCCGATGCGGTACCCTGACGATTTTATTATGTCGTCGTTCCTTCCTACGTACCATATGTAACCGTCCTCGTCCATCCATGCGACATCTCCGGTATGATGCCATCCGCCGTATACGGTGGATGATGTCTTGTCCGGGTCCCGGTAATACTCGACCATCAGTCCCGGGACGCGCGGCTCCGTTCCTACGATTATCTCCCCCGTAACTCCCGGAGGGCAACTGTTGCCGTCTGTGTCCACTATGTCGATGCGGTACTGCGGCGACGGCTTCCCCATGGAGCCGGGCTTCGGTTCCATCCCTTTGATGTTAAGCACTGTCAAGGTGGTCTCCGTTTGTCCGTATCCCTCCATCAGCTTGAGGCCGGTGAGTTCCAACCACTTGTAATATACGTCCGGGTTTAGTGCCTCGCCGGCTATCGTAGTATGTTTCAGGCACGAAAGGTCATGCTTTTTCACGTCGCCTTCGTTCAGGAACATGCGGTACATCGTAGGCGGGCAGCACAGCGTCGTCACTTTGTATCTTGATATGGCGCCGAGCACATCATCCGGTACGAATTTATCGTAATCGTATGCGAAAACGGCAGCTTCCATGAACCACTGTCCGTAGAGCTTCCCCCAGGCGACCTTTGCCCATCCGGTATCGGCGATGGTATAATGCAATCCGTTGGGATCGACATCGTGCCAGTGCTTCGCCGTGGATATGTGGCCTATCGCGTACGAGTGGTCATATAATACCATTTTAGGCATTCCTGTTGTTCCTGAGGAGAAGTACATCAGCATCGGATCATCGATCTTCGAAGGGATACGCTTCAATACATCCGATGCCTTATCAATTCCCGCATCCAGATCATGCCATCCTTTGCGCGGTGCGCCCAATAATATCTTACATTTCAGAGTCGGGATATCCTCGGCCGCTTCGAATGCTTCCGGAAGGCCGTCGCCTTCCGTACATATTGCGGCGCTTACCGATGCGGACCTGACACGGTACTCAACGTCATGCTTCTTCAGCATGAACGTCCCCGGGATGGCAAGCGCGCCGATCTTATGAAGTGCGGGAAGCACATACCAAAAGTGATAATGATTTTTGAGGACGACCATGACCGCATCGCCTTTTTTGATCCCGACGGAAAGGAAGAAGTTGGCCGCCTTATCGGACAATTTTTTGATCTCGCCGAAGGTGAACGTCCTTTCCTTTCCCTTGGTGTCGCACCATAACAGCGCACGCCTGTCCGGGTCGTTTATTGCTATATCATCGATCACATCGAACGCATAGTTAAAGTCCTTCGGGCATTTCATCTTGTAGCTGCTGAGAACCCCGTTCTTGTCGTATTCCTCTTCTACATACCGCAGATGGATGTTCCTCATCGGCGGTCCTCCTTCAAAACAATTGCAAGGAACACGCATCCGCCCTTATCAAGGGCGGCCATACCATGACGCTTCGAAGAATCGTAATATACCGAATCCCCCTCATTCAGCTCCTCGACGTGATCATCGTAAACGAACCTCATCCGTCCTTTGAGCACATAGTTGAACTCCTGTCCGTCATGTGATGACATTGGGGTCCTTTTCACCTCATCGGCGCGGTACGGAGCGTTCACAAGGAAAGGTTCCGCCTTCTTCCTCTTGAAGCTGTACGCAAGATGGTCATACTCGAAACCCTCGCGCCTCTTCATCGGAAGCCCCTTTCCCTTACGGACAACGGTGTATTCCGAAAGATGGGGGTTCTCTCCAGTAAGAATGTCAACGATATCCACGCCGAACTTCTCAGCGCATTTATAAAGGAACGTGAACGTGAAATCCTCTTTTCCGTTCTCGAGCAAAGAGTATTCGTCATTAGAAATGCCGGTTGCCTTTGCCATGTCTTCAGTTGAATATCCCGTTGCGTCACGCAGCGCACGGATGCGCTCTGCTATATCGTTTATCCTGGCGTCCATCTTTCTCACACTGTTTTCGCGTTTATGTTAATTCGTCACGTAGCACGTATGTGGGATAAAAAGTTAACACATGCGGGCTGACAGGAGATCATCACCGTGATCGGAAAAGAAGTCGGTCCGTCTCTTACGGATACGGTGAGGCCCCGTCATCCAACGAAACAGTAATAAGCGCGCAGACATACAGCGACATGTGCTTACGATAATATGCGGCCACTACGGCTCCGGGAAGACGAACCTTGCGATCAACATGGCGATAGGATGGGCCAGAGAAGGAAGGAAGGTGACATTGGCGGACATGGACATTGTCAATCCATACTTCACATCCTCCGAATATTCAGACATACTGAGGAGGAACGATGTTACCGTGATATCGCCCGCATTCGCGGCGACGAACGCCGAAGTACCGGCACTGCCCGCATCAATGCACTCGCTCTTCGATACGGAATACGATGTGATCATCGATGCGGGAGGGGATGATGCCGGTGCAAAGGTCCTTGGGAGGTTCTCGGACAGGATCCGGGCGAAAGATCACGAGATGATCTACGTGACCAACATGTACCGTCCGTTCACCGCCAAGGCGGAGGATTCAGTGAATATCATGAGGGACATAGAGGCGGCGTGCAGGCTGAAGGTATCTTCCGTGGTGAACAACTCTCATCTGAAAGATCTCACCGAAGCATCGACGATAATCGATTCTCTGGAATATGCGAAAGAGGTCGCACGTTCCGCCGGCGTTCCTCTTCTGTTCTCAACCGCACCGCGGGACCTGATATCCGCGCTCCCGAAGGACGAAAATTTTTATCCGACCGATGTGTACGTGGGGACCATCTGGGAAAAAGGGGAACAAAGATGTCAAAAGTGATGATCAACGAGAACCTCTGCAAAGGGTGCGAGATGTGCGTCATCTCATGCCCCAAGAAGATCATCGAGCTCAACAAAGGAAAGATAAATTCCAAAGGGTACCATCCGGCACACATCACCGATGAGGAAAAATGCATATCATGCGGCTCATGCGCGATAATGTGCCCCGATGTGGTGATAACGATGGAGGAGTGAGCATGACCGAGAAGATACTCATGAAAGGCAACGAAGCACTGGCGGAAGCGGCTATACTGGCCGGATGCAGGCATTTCTTCGGTTATCCGATAACGCCGCAGACGGAGCTTGCGGCGCATATGTCAAAGCGCATGCCCAAGATAGGCGGCGTATACCTGCAGGCGGAATCGGAAGTGGCGGCGATAAACATGGTGATCGGCGCATCCGCTGCGGGGGCGAGGGCGATGACATCGTCCAGTTCTCCGGGCATCAGTTTAAAGTCCGAAGGATTATCATATCTGGCCGGCTCGGACCTTCCGGCAGTGATAGTCAACGTGCAGAGGGCGGGACCCGGGCTGGGAGGCATACAGCCGTCCCAGGCGGACTACTGGCAGGCGACACGCGCCCCCGGGCACGGTGATTTCCGGTTATTGGTATTTGCGCCGTCGACAGTGCAGGAGATGGTGGACCTGGTCGGCATCGCGTTCGATCTCGGTGATAAGTACAGGATGCCCGCGATAATATTATCGGACGGTCTGCTGGGGCAGATGATGGAGCCAGTGGTCATGCCCGCTGGCAGCAACACTAAGGTCCCCGAAAGGCCGTGGGCCACCTGCGGGCACGGTGGGAAGAGGGAACACAACATCATCAATTCGCTGTACATCGACCCTCCGAACATGGAGGCGATAACCAAGGCCCGGTTCAGGAAATATGAGGAGATCAAAGAGAAGGAACAGCGCCGCGAAGAGTACCTGACAGATGATGCTGATGTTGTATTGGTTGCGTACGGGGCATCGGCCCGCATATCAAGGAGCGCAGTGGACATGGCCCGGAAAGAAGGGATAAAGGCAGGGCTGATACGACCGATAACACTCTGGCCGTTCCCCGACAAGGCCATACTGTCAAAGAAGGCGGCAAAGGCGTTCCTGTGCGTCGAGATGTCGATGGGCCAGATGGTGGATGATGTCAGACTGGCGATCAACGGTAAAAAGGATGTGATCTTCTTCGGGCGCACCGGCGGCATGGTGCCGACGCCCGCCGAGGTCCTGAAAGAGATAAAGAAGATAAAAGGAGGTATCTGAGATGAAGTTTCAAAGACCTCATGCTTTGACGAAGACCGAATTCCACTACTGTCCGGGATGTAGCCACGGGATAGTGCACAGGCTGGTCGCCGAGGCGATAGATGAGCTCGGCGTGGAAGGAAGGACGGTGGGCATAGCACCCGTGGGTTGTGCGGTGTTCGCTTACAATTATTTCAATTGCGATATGGTGCAGGCGGCGCACGGCAGGGCGCAGGCCGTTGCGACAGGGATAAAGAGGGCGCTTCCCGACGGAGTGGTGTTCACATACCAGGGCGACGGCGATCTGGCAGCTATTGGCACCGCCGAGACGGTGCACGCAGCTACACGCGGTGAGAACATCACTGTGATATTCATCAACAACGCCATCTACGGCATGACCGGTGGGCAGATGGCACCCACCACGCTTCCCGGTCAGGTAACGCAGACCACGCCATACGGCAGGAGCACCAAGGACGCAGGCCACCCGATAAGGGTGTGCGAGATGCTCGCGACGCTTGACGGCGTGGCGCTGGCACAGCGCGTTTCGGTGGATTCGGTGAAGAACGTGAAGATAGCCAAGAAGGCCATCAGGAAGGCGTTCGAGTATCAGATGGAAGGGAAAGGGTACACGATAATCGAAGTTGTATCGGTATGCCCGACCAACTGGGGACTATCGATGCAGGACTCGCTGGAATGGCTCAGGGGCAGCATGCTCCCCCACTACCCACTGGGCGTCCTGAAGGACATCGGCGGCGGAAAGGAGGGGAAAGCATGAACATGAACCTCCTTCTTGCCGGCTTCGGCGGACAGGGGATACTGTTCACCGGAAAGGTGATCGCCTATGCGGGCATGCTCGACGGCCAGGAGGTATCGTGGCTGCCGTCATACGGACCGGAGATGAGAGGCGGGACGGCGAACTGCTCTGTCTGTGTGTCCGATGCGCCGATAGGGTCGCCGCTGGTCACGGCGCCGGATGTCCTCGTTGCCATGAATCTGCCGTCGTTGGAGAAGTTCGAGCCGTCCGTCGTCCCCGGTGGGACGATAATCGTGGACAGCTCGATAGTCAGTGCCGGTGTCAAAAGGAAGGATGTCAATGTGATCTACGTTCCGGCCACAAGGCTGGCATCGGACAACGGCCTCAAAGGGATGGCCAATATGGTCATACTCGGAAGGATGTACAACGACATAAAATTCTGTTCCGAGGAAGCTTTCCGCGAGGGTATAAAGAAAAGCGTTCCGGCAAGGAAGCAGGAGCTGCTTGACAATAACATGACCGCAGTCGATATAGGGATAAAAAGCGGGGAATGAATCCCCCTTTGTTTTTTAATTCCTGCCTTTGATCAGCGCATCGATCACCGCAGGATCTATGAGCGTTGTCGTGTCCCCGAGCTCATCGGACCTGCTCCCTCCGGCTATCTTCCTGAGGATGCGTCTCACGATCTTCCCGCTGCGCGTCTTCGGAAGCCCGCCGGTGATCTGTATGGTCTTCGGTGTTGCGATCGGGCCGACAACATTCCTCACGTGGTTCACGAGCGCCTTCTTCAGTTCTTCGGAGTCAGTGAAACCGTCCTTCAGCGTCACGAAGGTGTATATCGCCTCTCCCTTGATCTCGTCCGGCACAGGGACCACCGCCGCCTCCGCGACGGCCGGGTGCGATATCAGGGCCGCCTCTATCTCCGCCGCACCGATCCTGTGGCCCGCTACGCTGATCACATCATCAACACGTCCGAGCAGCCAGAAATCGCCGTCCTCGTCCACTCTCGCACCGTCGCCCGTCAAATAATGACCGGGGAACGCTGACCAGTACGTTTCCACGAATTTCGCGTGATCGTTCCATATCGTCCTGGCAAGGGAGGGGAACGGTCTGTTGAGGTACAGGTTCCCCGATTCGCCGGTGCCGCATGGCGTCTTATCCTCTTTGAAAACTCCCGCCTCTATACCGGGCAGTGGCTTCATCGCGCTTCCGGGCTTCAGGTCGAACGCGCCGGTCATCGGTGCGATCATGATGCTTCCCGTCTCCGTCTGCCACCAGGTGTCCGATATTGGGCACCTGCCGCCGCCGATGACGCTGTGATACCACTTCCAGACGTCCGCATCTATCGGCTCGCCGACGCTGGCCAGCATCTTCAGCGAAGAGAGGTCATGCTTCTTGATCCATTCGTCCCCCGTCTTCCTGATCATCCTCAGTGCGGTCGGTGCGGTGTAGAATATATCAACGCCCCACTTCTCCGCGACCTGCCAGAACCTGTCATTCTCAGGATAGCTGGGGACACCCTCGAACATCAATGTTGTTGCACCGAACGACAGAGGGCCGTACAGGATGTACGTGTGACCGGTTATCCATCCGATATCGGCGGTGCACCAGTAGACCTGTCCGGGATTATAGTTGAACACGTACCTGTACGACGAGTACGCGCCGACGAGATAACCTCCGTTGGTGTGTAGCATGCCCTTCGGCTTCCCTGTGGTCCCTGACGTGTACAGGAGGAACAGCGGATCCTCCGCATCCATCACTTCCGGTTCGCACTTCGCCGGTACCTTGACCATCTCATCATGCCACCAGAAGTCGCGTCCCCTTTCCATGACAACGTCCGCACCGGTACGCCTGACGACGATCACGGATTCAACCGCCGTCTCCTTTTCAAGGACCTCGTTGACCTTTCCCTTCATATCTATCTTCTTGCCGGCCCGGTAGCTGCCGTCAGATGTCACCATCACCTTGGCGCTGCAGTCCGCCACGCGGTTGTATATGGCCTCAGAGCTGAACCCGGCGAATACGACGCTGTGTATCGCGCCGATCCTGGCGCACGCAAGCAACGTTATCGGAAGTTCAGGGATCATCGGCAGGTAAACGGCAACTCTGTCACCCTTCCCTACGCCCCTCTTCTTCAGGACATTGGCGAATCTTTCAACTTCGCTGAGCAGGTGGCCGTAAGTATAGATCCTGACGTCATTGTCCTCCTCCCCTTGGAAGATGATGGCGGCGGTGTTCTTCAGCCCGTTCCTCACATGCCGGTCCAGGCAGTTATATGATACGTTCAGTTTGCCGCCCTTGAACCACGTGAACTCGTTTGTCTTCTTGTTCCACGTGAAGGCGTCCTTCCAGCCCTTCGAGTACCAGTCAATGAGGTCCGCCTGCTTTTCCCAATATTTGACCGGGTCCTTCATGGACTCTGCGTATATCTTCTTGTATTCATCGGCACTCTTGAGGAATGCTGTCCTGCGGTACTCATCTGACGGCGGATACCGTCCCTTTGAATTATCTGGCGTCATCAACTCCCCCTTGTTTGACGGACGGAACAATGCAATGCTCCAAACACGTGAAGATACATTCCAATATATAATACATGTGCACTTCATTCACAATTTTTCGAATTTCGTATTTATTATTAATTTTTCTGCACTAATCGTAGAAAAACATATGAATTCAGTAGAAATATGTAAATAATGCCATATTAAACAAATAATCATCAAAAATGAGGGACGATTTCAAAAGAATCTGAACCCGCACCCCTCTCTCAGGGATATCAAGGCGACCGCTTCCAGACGGTCGACCGTACCCATATACCGTTTCACGGCCAGCTTCCCTTCTTTCCCGAGCGCGTCACGCAGTATCGGTATCTCGGACGAGATCAGAAGTGCGTCCTCCTTCGTGTATCTGCGTCCCTCTGAGACGCCGGCGGGCACGGATGCCGTCACGGCGCATCCATACCTTGACGCTATATCGGGAAGCAGGCTGTTGTCCGGTCCGAATGATCCTATGCACCCTCTCCCCTTATCCCACGACAGCTCACAGGAGGCGCAGATGAGGGCCATCTCATCGAACGACACAGAATCCCATTCCGTCTGCTGGTCCTCCGGCAGAGATCCCGAGACAAGCCCTCTTCTTATCTCATCGGCGACCTTGGACAGGTCTATCCAACCGGTGTAGGTGCGTTCCGTGATCCTTTCAAGCACCGCACGGTCCTCGGGATCCTTCAGGCGGTCAAGGTATACGGTGCGGATGTCGCCTCTTATCCGGTTCCGTTTAACGAATCCTTCCCTGTCATCGAACGCATCCATGGCGTCCCCGACGGGCAGGAACAGTTCATACTCGGCCGCATCCCCGTATCTCAGCGGATCCCTTACCAACACTTTCAACACATTCTCCTTTGAGCGCCTGCATAATGCGCTGCCGCACTCGGTTTCGCAGATAGCGATGCTTATGCTCATTCGATCACCCGGAAAGCCTTCTCGCCCTTCTTCTGGACATAGTATCCTTCTTTTTATCTATGGCCTCAAGGTATTTCTTCCTGTTCCCGCTGAACTCCGCGAAGGCAACGAAGATCATGGCGAAGGAGATCATGACCATCACATAGACCACATGCGTTATATCGAGGCCGAGCGTCATGCCGCCGGCCGAGAATCCGAACACTCCGCCGTGCGACGATATCCACAGCCATGCGCCGATGTACAGCGCGAACAGTATCTTAAGCGGTATGCGGACATAACTGCCTGCCCGGTAGAATCCTATGAACAGCGAAAGGATGACAAGCGGGAAAGAATATTTTATGATGTCCTCTACCCACGCCCAGACCGCGCCCTTGATCGGTCCGATGTCTTCCAGCACGGCGATGTTATCGTCAATGTACCCGGCCGTCAGTATGAATATTATATACGGGAATATCACAAAGACCCCTATGGCAATGAAGAACGAGATCAGCGCACCCGATAACGATCCGTTCTTGGGCGACAGATCGGATATGATATCTTCCTTCAATGTCATGCTGCCCCTCCTGTCAGCATTCTCAGTATCTCAATGATCATATCCATCTGTTCCTTTGTAAGTTCTATTGTTTTGATGCTGTCATAGAGGATGTCGGCGCTGCCGTCAGCATTCATGGCATCATAGATGTCATCCATGATCGTCGAACCCGGGGCGCATGTGACATCTATATGAACATCCTTGGTGACATCATCATACGTCACGGTGCAGCTCATATCTCCTATTGAGAATGTGATGCTGCCGGGAATCACCAGCAGGTCGTCCAGGATATCCGATCCCGGAAGTTTGAATGTTGCTTCGATATGATCGTCCGCGATCGTCACGGTGCCGTCGGTAATGCGTTCGGAAACGACGGCGTCAGTGCTCGCGGACGCCGTGATCATTCCGCCGAGGGTGGAGCCGCGGAGGCTGACCGTTATTATCACATCGGAGTCATCGGATGCGGCGAGGAGCATCATCATCATCACCGTGGCAACCGGCACCTCCGCATCAAGGACAAGAGAAGTTGTACCGTTCTTCGGTATCGTTGTCTCTTCATTATCAAAAAGAACGGTCTTTCCGCCTGTGGCGATCGTCACATCGCATCGGAAACCTGTGATGTCGAAGTACAGGCCGGAGGAAGTGATGTATGCGCTGAGGGTAACACTTACAGCATAGTTCTCATCATCGTACTCAACGACCGCCCCGTCACCCGCATTCACATTGATGCCGCCCATCGCCAGCGGCACCGCGGCCAACAGCACCAATGCGACAAGCGAGACCTGCATCGCGATGACGATCCCTCTCGGGACCATGGAGAGTACGCTCATGTTATGTTCTAAAGGGGGCCATCCGTATATTATTCTGCCGAACAGGATGTAATGTATCGTCGGACGGCATCTTTTCCGCAGGATGCAAAGTTTGAATACTGCTTCGGCAATCATCGGACGATGGCAGACATAATGATCCGCAAACGCAAGCGTCTGAGGACGAAGGACGTGAAGGCGTATTCGGATGAGATCGAGGAAAGATTGGGGATACAGTCGTTCACTGCCGACGATGCCGTGGATCTCGCGGAGAGCAGCGAGTTCAAGGTCATTTTCGTGAACGGCGAGATACTTGCGGTGGTATGCGAAGGGATGACATTCCTCACCGTCCGCGGGATCCTGAGATACGGGCCGCAGAGGAAGTTCGTGACGGTGGACATGGGCGCCGTCCCGTATGTGACCAACGGAGCGGACATCATGGCACCAGGGATAGTCGACGCCGACGATGGGATCCGGCAGGGAGAGATGGTGTGGGTCAGGGACATCAGGAACCTGGTGCCGCTGGCGATAGGCATATCGCTGGTATCGGGAGAGGAACTGAAGAAAGGCGGAAAGGGCAAAGTGATAAGGACGGTACACAATGTCGGCGATAAACTGTGGAAGTCCGATGAGAAGTGAGTGATATCATGTTTAAGAAGAAGAACGCAACGGTCGTGGAGCCAAAGGGGTTCATAGACCTCTCGGAATTCCCTCTGATCGCTCCGGAGGATGCGGACGCAAGGGTGAAGATAATGGAGATCAGGACGTTCGACGACCTGTCGACGGCCTCTGATCTGGCATACAAGGGGAACATACTGTTCATACGCTGCGCCCTGCCCGACGAGAATAAAAAAGGCGCCATGGACACCATAACCGCAGAACTGAAAAGAATAGCGAAGGACTGCGGCGGCGATATGGTGATAATAGGTGACAGTTTCATCCTTATGACGACGAACGGCGTGAAGATAGACAACATGATAGCGAAGAGGAAGAAGAGAGTCTGATATGAACGAAAAGGTGATACACGACCCACTGCACGGAAGCATCGCCGTCTCCGGGGTCTTCCTGAAGCTGCTGATGAGGCATGAGATGCAGAGGCTGCAGAACGTGAGGCAGCTGGGAATGGCGCACAAGGTGTTCCCGGGCGCAAATCACACGAGACTGGAGCACAGCCTCGGAGTGTACCATCTCGCCGGCCGGATGGGAAGGGCCATAGGCCTGGGCGATGATGACATGAGGCACGTGCGCGCGGCTGCGCTGCTCCACGACGTATGCCATCTGCCGTACTCGCATAATCTGGCAGAGCTGTTCGAGAACAGGATGGGCATGGACCATATGGAGATGGCAAGGCCGCTGATAAAGGGAACGATACCGACCTATTTCGAGCGGGATGAGGACCTCGCCGGCGGCACCGGGACGATAGAGGAGATACTGGAATCAGAGGGGTTGTCATCGGACACCGTCTGCGACCTGATAGCCAACCCGAGGTCTGAGATCGAGGGGCTGGACATGTTCACAGAATCGAACGAGAAACAGTCGTTCTTCTCATCGAAGGACTATCTGCATCAGATGATACACGGTCCCGTGGACGCGGACCAGATGGACTATCTGATACGGGACGCCCATTACACCGGAGTGGCGCACGGATCGATAGATGTCGAAAGATTACTGACGCAGATGAGGGTCCACAACAAGACGATAGTGTTGGAAAGAGGAGGCATCGTGGCTGCTGAAGGCCTCATGGTGTCCAGGGCGCTGATGTACACGTCCGTCTATTTCAACAAGACGGTGCGCATCGCTGAGATGATGTTATCCAAAGCGGCAGAGCTGTCCGACGTGGACATGAGAACGTTGCACCTGATGGACGATTCCGATCTGAGAGGGGAACTGATCGCATACGGCGGAAGGCCGTCGGAACTGATGAGGTCGCTCATTCACAGAAGGCTCTACAAGAAGGCGTTCTCGGCGTACACGATCGACCTCGATGAGGAACAGAAGGACAAGATCGTTAGGTATTCGAAGTACGAGGACAAGAAGAGGCTGGAGGACGAGATAGCCGAGGAAGCGGGGGTCGATTATTCGGAGGTCATCGTGGACATGCCTCCCCGGTCATCGCTGCAGTCGCGCGTCAAGATCGGGAAGACGGACGTATCGATATATTATGACGGCAGGGTGCGCCCGATAACACGCATATCCCCTGTTTCAAAGGCATTGCAGAGCCGCGACACGTTCGGATGGGCCGTGATGATATCGTCACCGGAAGCGCACAAGGAGAAGGTAGGCAGGGCGGCAGCATCGATACTTAACCTTTGACGACGCCCAGCGGCCTCAGTTTCGCGACCTTCCCGGTAAGCCCGCTGTCACATACCACCGAGACCACCTGATCCACATCCTTGTACGCCTCTGGCGCCTCATCAAGCACCCCCTGGTCGGTCCCGCTCTTCAGGTAAATGTTCCTGGACCTCATGGAATTGCGAAGATCGTCAACACTCAGACGGTCGAACGCCGCCTTTCTGCTCATCTTCCTGCCGGCACCGTGGCACGAGGAACCGAAGCTAATGTCCATTGCACCGGGGAGGCCGACGAGCACATACGTCCCGGCGGACATGTCCCCGGGAAC
Source organism: Methanomassiliicoccaceae archaeon (assembly GCA_031285205.1). Classification (GTDB taxonomy): domain Archaea; phylum Thermoplasmatota; class Thermoplasmata; order Methanomassiliicoccales; family Methanomethylophilaceae; genus Methanomicula. Next base: position 18,362 of record JAITWO010000025.1, read on the forward strand.
TATCACCGGCTGACCGATGTTCCTGTACACGGACGGAACATCCGGATGCTCCGCAGGGAATGCGCGCGTAGCCCCTTTCCTGTGGACAAGCACATCTTTCATCTTTCCGTTCACGCGGTGCCTCTCTTTCTTAGCTATGTTGTGCGCAACATCGTATACAACGTTCATTCCCATGCTCTCAGGACTGTTCCTGAGCACATTCTCGAACGATCCGCGGATCCAATGGGTTATCATCTGACGGTTAGCCCATGCGTAGTTCGCCCCGCAGGACATCGCCCTGTAATACGAGTCTCCCTCCGCTGATGACAGCGGGGCGCACGCAAGCTGTCTGTCCGGTAATTCAATGCGGTTCCTTTTGATGTACTGCTCCATCGTCTGCAGATGGTCCGTCGCGATCTGATGGCCGCAGCCGCGGGAGCCGCAGTGCACCGTTATTGTTATCTGGCCTTCGAATAACCCGAATGCCTTCGCCGCATTTGTGTCATAGACCTTCTCAACGACGTCAATCTCAATGAAATGATTCCCTGAGCCGAGGGAACCGACCTGCCCGAAACCCCTCTTCACGGCCTTATCGCTCACATATTTCGGGTCAGCTTCGGGCATGCGTCCCCCCTCTTCGGTGACGCCGAGGTCCTTCTCCCACCCGTAGCCGTTCCCGACCGCCCATTCCGAGCCGGTCATGAGTATATCGGAAATGGACGAGGCGGTGACCTTCTCGATGCCTTTCGATCCCAGTCCCGATGGGATGTTCTTGTACAGTTCGTCGGTAAGGTCGTTTATCTTCCCTTTCACATCCTCCCTTCTCAGATCGGTCCTTATGAGTCTCACACCGCAGTTGATATCGAAACCGATGCCTCCGGGAGATATGTGACCGTCATCGGCATTCACAGCGGCAACGCCGCCTATCGGGAAGCCGTACCCCCAATGGACGTCCGGCATCGCCAGTGAACTGCCGACGATCCCCGGGAGGCAGGCGACATTCGCCGCCTGCTGTGCTGCGTTATCTTCCATTATCTGCGGCACCATGGACTCATTCGCAAAAATTATGGCATTCGTCCTCATCCCTTTGACGTGCCCTTCCGGGATCTCCCATCGGTTGTCATCTATCTTCCTGAGGGTGCCTTTCCATGCCATTTTATCATCCTTCAGCGATACGGATGAAAGTATTCATATTAAATCGAACCCGTCGCAATAATATGCAGATGCACACACACGTATGAGGCCCGGTTGCAATGACGACCCTCATGAAACCGCTCTTTTAATATAAAAAAGTAAGACGGGAGCACTCCCGTCCATGAAAACGTAACACAGGTGGGGCCGGGACCGAGATTTGAACCCGAGTCAAGGGATCCACAGTCCCCTAGGATAACCAAGCTACCCCATCCCGGCCATGTGTGGACGCACCATTGATTAGTCATACATAAAAGTTTTCCACGATCACGACCAGCAAAGCTTCCATGACGGTATGTTCTAAAAGGCAACCGGAGCGGTGTTCGGCAGACGTTGACATGTTTCTGCACTGAATTTAAAGGTTCAGAACGGGCGGACCGCGTATGGTCATAGCATACGTGAATAAGCTAGATATCATCGTTTCGATGAACATGGGGCACATAGTTGAAAGCAAAACCAAAAGAACGACAGATCATATCAACACAAGAACCGACATCCGACAGTCTTTTTATAATCCTGTAAGTCATTTAAGGCATTCCGGGAGCCGGCCTTCAAATGAGATCCAGCGATGAAGATCAGAACGAAAAAGAGGGCAAAGCGTCCCTGCTCGACGAACTTTTGAAAAGAGAGAGATGGGAGGAGTTCCTTGACCACAAGAAGACCAAAAGCTACCTGCCGAAGAAAGTGATCGACGGGTTCGAATCATTCATGATCTGCGGCGGGCACAAAGCGATCTCGGAAGAGATATGCAACGGTACATACATTTTCTCGATCCCGAGAAAAAGGCAGATCAATAAGACGAAGACGGGAAAGAAGAGGGATGTTTACACATACACGAACGATGAGACCATAATGTTAAAGGTGATATCTCATCTTCTTCATGCTCACGATGATATGTTCCCTCCCAATCTTTACTCATTCCGTTCGGCGTTCGGTGTCAAGAAGGCGATGAACGACCTGATGAGGACGAAAGGCCTTGCGGACATGTACGGGTATAAAGTGGACATAAAGAATTATTTCAATTCTGTGAATGTGGAAAAACTGCTGAAAGAACTGAAGGATGCATTGGCGGATGATGAAAGGTTATACGAACTCATCGAAAGGATATTGTCAGATACACACGTCACCTTCCGTGACGAGGTGATCGAGGAACAGAAAGGGATAATGGCCGGTGTCCCAATATCGGCGTTCCTGGCGAACTTCTATTTAAAGGACATGGACTGGCATTTTTTCAATGAGGATGTGATGTACATGAGGTACGCGGACGATATGATCATCTTCGCGAACACCGAGGAACAGATCCGTGAGCACAGAGGAACGATACTTTCGTTCCTGGGCGGGAACGATCTGTCGGTGAACCCGAGCAAGGAGTTCTTCTATGCGCCGGGGGAAAAGTTCGAGTTCCTCGGTTTTTCGTACATGAACGGGATAATAGACCTCAGTGACGCAACGGTGATGAAGATAAAAGCGAAGATAAGAAGGGCATCAAGGACCATACGCAGATGGTCCGCAAGGAAAAAGGTAACAGAGGATTCATCACTCCGGACGATGATAAAGAAGTTCGACAGGAAGTTCTTCGGTAAGGAAGAGAACGAACTGTCGTGGAAATACTGGTTCTTCCCGACGATAAACACCGATGCCGGGCTGAAAGAAGTGGATGCGTACATGCAGGACAGGCTCCGTTATCTCGTCACCGGGAAGAACAACAAGAAGAACCATGAGCATGTTCCGTACCAGCGGCTGAAGGGATGCGGCTATCGTTCGCTTGTGCACGAGTTCCACAGCGGAAGGAAATAAATAATGCGCCCTTATTATGAACGTGCCGTAAGGAAGATGCAACAGCGCCTGCGGAGGACAAAGCATGCCGCACCGATGGCAGTGCAGGCGGCCGCGGCATGTACGGTCTTGTCATCTGGGTTACACCCGATTTAATGGGTTCTTCCTTACGTGCATAATTCTCGGTACAGATGCATATCATAATTGAACATCGGACAGCATTGCGGTCGTTTCGCCGGGTGAGTGGAAAATTATTTAAATTATGCGGTATACTATTGATACGATGTACGAAGAAACGATAAAAAAATTGAAAGAGAACGGATCGATCGGCGACGGCGATGCGACCATCGTCTGCATGAACGCAGTGAGCATGGTCGCCGGGATAGCATTCGGGGCGATAGGCGCAGCAGTGGCGGCATTAAAGGTATCAAGGGAACCCCATCATATCTTGGCTGCGAACACGGAAGAGATACGGATATTCGATATTGACAGGAAGACTGCTGAGTTCTTGGGCAACGCCACCGTGATAAAAAAGGAAGAGATAAAATCGGCCGCCGGCGGGAAGAGGATGAGCATTAAACCTCAATCCGGAAAGAAATTGGTTTTCCAGACGCACCCGAAATTCAATAAATACAATCAGAAGGAAGAGTACGAGAAACTTCAGGCGATCCTTAAGACGTACAAAAAATAACCCCGTGCGGAGACGGATGACGCATCATGACCCAGATCGTGATCTCATCCGTCTCGCCCGGACCCACATTCTGTGCACGCGATATCGTGCTTCTTTAGATGTCTCGCGATGATATCATCAATAACCGTAGTGCGCAGATCATTGCAGATATTATTCAATTCACCAATCTCCGTTAACTCCATATTAACGTATGGCCATACAAGTTCACATCCGATAGCGGAAAACGATCAGATCGTTATTATGACCAATAACGGGAGAGATGAGAAATGCACGAACTGTACGGAAAGGACGGAAAATTCAGATGTTTTGGTAACGGTGATGAATTATACGAAGAGTATCACGACAACGAATGGGGAAGGCCTGTGCATGACGATATTAAATTATTCGAGATGCTGACGCTCGAGGCGATGCAGGCCGGATTGTCGTGGATCACCGTATTACGTAAAAGGGAAACGTTCAGAATAGCTTTTGATAACTTCGATCCTGAAAAGGTTTCCAAGTATGATCAGAGGAAGGTAGAGGAACTGATGCAGGATCCCGGAATAATAAGGAACCGTCTGAAGATAGAATCGACCATCGATAATGCAAAGGCGATACTGGAAGTTCAGAAGAAGTACGGTTCTTTCGACAAGCTGATCTGGTCGTATGTCGACAATAAACCGATAGTAGGGAAATGGGAGAGGTTCGAGGATATGCCGCTTCTCATACCGTTGGCGACGAAGATCAGCAAGGACCTGAAGAAAATGGGGTTCAGGTTCGTGGGACCTATGACCGTTCAATCGTTCATTCAGGCCGTTGGCATAGTGAACGACCATCTGAAGGAGTGCCCGGTGCATGAGGAGATGGAAAAGAGGTAGATCCGTATTATTTTGTTAATCATTATAAAACGAACGGCCTCTATCCAATATGCCTATGAGGAGCGGATGTAACAGATGATAATTTACGAGAACACCAAGGCCGGATTCTCAGACGATGTTCTCAAAGGTATCATCGAAAAGAAGATCAATGCCGCCGTGTTCAAAAAAATGGGACGGAGGACACGGGAGAACGAGATCAGGTCATGGATCAATTCCTTTACTTCACGCACGGTCGCCGGGCGCAACCAAAGATGTTTAATCCGAAACCGCATGCCATCTGCATGAACTCCGACCCGCCGTATCCCTATCTGGAAGTAATGGTCGAAACAAGGTCCGGCCTCATGAGCTTCGAAGAGGCGAAGGAGAACAAGATCCGCACGTTCGGCGGCCCATTCGTATATCTGTGCGAGATATCAGGTAAAAAGTGCATGGGATTCAGATCATCGGATACATCCATTATAAGCTGCGGGAACTGCAACATGCCCGTTTTATATCCTGATAAGGCGAGGGAACTTTTAGAAAAGTTGTGACGTTAAACGTGCAGCGATGAAAATGCCGCCCAATACGATTTTCCACCGCTGCATGGAAGACATACATATAATTACCAACCTATTTCTATCTCAACACCGATTATATTCTGTGGCAGGCCCTCTCAGCGACATGGAACACATACTAAGCCGCGACCCCATCATGAAAAGGCTAATCGACCGATACGGTAAACAGACTCTCGCTGAAAGCGATGACCTCTTTGCCGACCTCACCAGATCGATAACGGGACAGCAGCTTTCCGGAAAGGCCGCAGGCACCATATGGAAAAGAGTCACGGCCCTTCTTGACGGAAAAATAACACCGTCCGGATTCCTTACGATATCCGACGAACAGCTTAGAGGTGCCGGACTGTCGTCCGGCAAAACAAGATACATCAAGGGCCTTGCAGCAGCAATAGATAACAGAACGTTAGATCTGGAACTGCTCAGAACATTGGATGACGAAAAGGTTATCGAACAGTTAACAAAGATCAAAGGGATAGGAAGATGGACGGCTGAAATGTTCTTAATATTCAGCCTTGCGAGACCAGATGTCTTTTCATTCGGTGACGGCGGGCTGGGCAGCGCAATAAAGAGACTTTACAATAACGGAGAGGAACTTGACCGTAACATGATAACCGAAATAAGCGGTAAATGGAGGCCGTGGAGGAGTTACGCCAGCCTTTACCTTTGGGAGAGCATCGATAACGGATGATCGTAACTTTCGTTTTTCGTCCAAAGTGTTCACGATGCCGTTTGATTTGATATATCGGTCGTGATTAGCAAACTATTATATACCGAATTGATATTATCAAATTAATAATATCAAAGTGATAATAACAAAACGAGGAATGCTGCCGTGGATGATATCTTCAACTATGAACACCCGTTCGTCTGTACCGACGCAGTATTGTTCTCTCTGAGGACGCAGGAGCCGGACAACTACAGGAAGCAGCCGGAAATTAATCTGAGCATACTGCTGTACAAAAGGACCGCTGACCCGTATAACGGTAAATGGTGCCTGCCCGGAGGGTTCCTGAACATCGATGAGATGCCTGAGGATAACATCCTTAGAAAGCTCTCAGAAAAGTCGTACATTGACGATTGCATGCTGGAACAGCTTCATACGTTCTGCGATATCGACAGGGACCCTCGTGCAAGGGTCATTTCCATAGCATACATGGGACTGATGAACGAGGCAGATTCTCGGAGGTTCGACGGAGGGCCGGTCTGGTTCACGGTGCGTTTCGGTGACAACGGGCCGATGGAGTTCAGGAACGCAGAGACCATTCTGTCGGAAAAAGACATAGGGTTCGACCACTGTGCCATCATAAGGGTTGCTTTGGAACGTCTCCGTTCCGGGATAATGAGCAACGGCATGGTATTCCGTCTCCTTCCGGAGGAGTTCACTTTGACCCAATTACAGAACGTGTGCGAGACCGTAACCTGCAGGAAAGAACCGGCCGCCAATTTCAGACGGAAGATCATGGATATGGTGCAAGAAACGGACAGATGCACAGGCAACAAGGGGCACAGACCGGCAAAGATGTTCAGAAAAAGAAAGGAGGCCGATTGAAATGAGAAAACTTCTGTTGGTGATAGATATGCAGAACGATTTCATCGCCGGATCGCTTGGTTCGCCCCAGGCGGAACGCATTGTGATGAATGTGAAGGCGAAGATAGACGAGTACCGGCGTGACGGGAACAGGATCATATTCACCCGCGATACGCACGGCGAGGATTATCTGACGACGCAGGAAGGAAGATTTCTTCCGGTGGCCCACTGCATCAGAGGCACGTACGGTCACAAGATAACGGATGTGCTGGATGTCAGCGGATGCACGGTGTTCGATAAGCCCACCTTCGGTTCCATGGAGCTGGCGGAGATGATTTGCAAGGAAAATTTCAATGAGATCGAGATATGCGGGCTGTGCACCGACATCTGCGTCGTTTCCAATGCACTGATCATCAAGGCACGGATGCCGGAGACCAAGGTCACGGTGGATGCGGGGTGCTGTGCCGGTGTGACTGTGGAGAGTCACAATGCCGCGCTGATGACGATGAGGATGTGCCAGGTGAACATCATCGGCACGGAATGAAGAGAATGTAAGGATACAGGGAGCTGATACGATGAGAAAGATGAAGACAGCGATCGATGATATCGGGATGCCTTATGCTAATAAAGAGGCGGGGCGGTGTCCGCAATGCTGAGGATAAACGGCATTCCGTTGCCGATACGGCGTTATCCCGACGAGACGATGCGCCTGAGCCTCGTTGCAGAAGGCAGCGAGGCAGTGATAGAGTGGCTGTATGAGAAGGATGAGGAGATGGCTTTGTTCTTCGTTGCGAAGCACCTGCGGGAGCAATGCGCAATCGAAAATGTAACGTTGTACATGCCGTACGTCCCGAACGCACGCATGGACCGTGTTAAGGAAAGGGATGAGGTGTTCACGCTGAAGTACTTCTGCGATCTGATCAACTCACTGGCATTCAATAAGGTAATAGTCAGGGATGTTCACTCCGATGTATCAATGACGATGCTGAACAATGCCGTCCAGGAACCCGTAGACGACCTGATCAGCGGGCTGGCGGGCAGGATTCTCAACGCGAATAAGGACATCGTCTTCTTTCCGGATGAGGGTAGCCGCAGGCGTTATTCGGGGACGATAAATTTTCTGTCCGCATACGGGATCAAAGAGCGCGATTGGGCCACCGGGGAGATAAAGGGATTGAGAATACATGGTGAAGTTCCGGCGACGCCGTTCGATGTCCTCATCGTAGATGACATATCAAGCTATGGCGGCACGTTCCTCCGTGCCGCCAAAGAATTGAAAAGAATGGGTGCGGAGAACATATACCTGTACGTGACGCACTGCGAGAACTCCATTCTGAAGGGCGAACTGATAAACAGCGGTCTGATCAGGAAGATATACACGACAAGGAGCATATTCTCCCTTGAGCACCCGTTGATAGAAGTGATCGGAGGGAACGGCGGTGAATGACATCAACCCGTTGCTGCTGCTCGATTTCTATAAGACCACGCACAACGAGCAATATCCGAAGGGGATCACCAAGGTCGTTTCATATTATACGCCACGCATGTCGCGCATAACGGACGATAATGAGTTGATCATTTTCGGACTGCAGGCATTCATAAAAGAATATCTGATCGGATCATTCAACAGGAACTTCTTCGGAAGGGGGAAGGAAGAAGTTCTCAATGAGTACCGGCGGCTGATAGATAACACTCTGGGCAGGGATATCGTGAACTACGAAAAGATAGAAAGGTTACACGAACTAGGCTATCTGCCCATCGAGATAAAAGCGGTACTCGAAGGCACGAGGGTGCCTGTGAAAGTGCCCATGTTCGAGATATCCAATACGCACGATGAGTTCGCATGGCTTGTGAACACACTGGAGACGCTGATGAGCTGCACCATGTGGCACACTCAGATCTCTGCCAACGTCGGGTACAGGTTCAGAATGATCGTAAACAAATATTTCGATATCAGCGTCGACGATGATGTTCCAAGGAACAGGGCCATCGGCGACTTCAGCATGAGGGGGCAGGAGAGCTGCGAGAGCGCCATAAAATCAAGTGCGGGATTCTGTCTGTCGTTCGTGAACACGGCTACCGTTCCGGCGATACTCTATCTGGAAAGGTACTACGGCTGCGACTGCACGGAGGAAGATGTGGCATTCGGCGTGATATCGACCGAACACTCGGTAATGAACAGTAATTACGCGGTCGATGGTGATGAGATCCGGATGGTGAGACGATTGTTGAATGAGATATACCCGACGAACGGATTCAGCATGGTGTCCGACAGCTATGACTATTGGAACATGGTCGATACCGTCATTCCGGAATGCAAAGAGGACATACTCATGCACAGAGGATACATCGGGATCAGAGGGGACAGCGGAGATCCGGTGGAAATTACGACGAAGACCGTCGAAAAGTTATGGGAGACTTTCGGCGGCACCGTGAACAGCAAAGGATACAGGGTGCTGGACCCTCACATCAAGGTGATCTACGGAGACGGGATAACACCGCAAAGGGCGGAAAGCATCTATAAGATACTTGTTGACAAAGGGTTCGCCTGCAATAATGTGATATTGGGCACGGGCAGCTTTTCGATGCAGTGCCTGGAACAGGACGGTGGGATGAAGCCGTACACGAGGGACACGTTCGGCATCGCCATCAAGGCCACATACTGCGAGGCCGACGGAAAGAAGATACAGATATACAAGGACCCGAAGACCGATGCCGGGAATTTCAAGAAGTCCCAGCGCGGGATGTGCGCCGTGTATCGGGATGAGAATGGCATCATTACATATCGTGACGGCTACGATGCCGACAGCATAGGCTCTTTTGACGGAAATATGCTGGAGACCGTTTTCCGTAACGGCGCGATGATCAGGGAGCAGTCGCTGCGTGATATTCGTAACATACTGCACGGAAACAGGTTCTGAGGGATGATATGTTCGATGCGAAGGATACCAAACGGCGGATAACGGATTGGATCGCGGATTATTTTTCGAAGAACGGATCCCCGAAGACAAAGGCGGTGATAGGCATCAGCGGCGGCAAGGACAGTTCGGTTGTTGCCGCACTGTGTGCAGAGGCCCTCGGAAAGGAACGCGTTCTCGGGGTGTTGATGCCGCAGGGCAGGCAGGATGATATCGATATGTCATACAGGCTATGCAGAGCGCTTGATATCGAATACGCGGAGATCAACATCGGAAGATCGGTACAGGCGTTATACGATGAGATAAAGGCCGCCGGACTGGAATTGAACGATGTCGCGTCGTTCAACACGCCTGCGAGGGTCCGCATGGCAACTCTTTACGCTATATCAGGCATCGTCGGCGGCAGGGTGGCGGAAACCAGTAATCTGAGCGAAATATGGGTCGGATATACTACGAAGTTCGGCGATGCCGCAGGCGATTTCAGCCCGCTTTCGAATCTGACCGCCACGGAAGTGAAGGCTGTCGGCAGAGAGTCGGGGCTTGCGGATGAGTTCATAGATAAGGTACCGAAGGACGGGCTGTGCGGCAAGGACGATGAGGACAGCTTCGGATTCACATATGCCGCCCTGGACAGATACATTCGCGAGGGGGTCTGCGAAGATGAGGCCGTAAGAATGAAAATCGACAGACTGCACGTACACGGCCTCCACAAGGTGCGTCCGATACCGGCGTTCGATCCGAGCGACGCGATGAATGATGGGAAGGCCTGAAAATACTGGAGCGGTTGCAGCAAAACAGATACAGCCCACAGGCAGGCCCGGTTCTGCGCCGCACGAATTGTTGTTGAAAGCATCGTCCATGTACATTTTCATGACATTATTGTCCGTTTCCGGCGAAACGTTTATTATACCATATCAAAGTGAGAGGAACATGACAAAGAGGGACCTGATCTCCGTCCTCGATATGAAGGACGATATGCCGGAACTGATCGACCTGGCCATAAAGCTGAAGAAGGAGCGCGGGAAGCATGCGGCACCGCTGAAGGGAAAGACGCTGGCGATGATATTCGAGAAACCTAGCACCCGGACCAGGATATCATTCGGCGTTGCGATAAGCGAGCTCGGCGGCGACCCGTTGTACATAGCATCATCCGAGTTACAGCTGGGAAGGGGAGAGACGGTGGAGGACACGGCAAAGGTCATGAGCCGTTTCGTGCACGGGATAATGTACCGCGCCTACGACTACAAGATAACGGACGAGCTGGGCCTTCACGCCACCGTTCCGGTAATAAGCGGTCTTGACAATCTGGAGCATCCCTGCCAGGCGCTGGCGGACATGATGACCATCAAGGAGAAGAAGGGGGGGTTCCGCGGAAAGAAATTCGTATATCTCGGTGACGGGAACAACGTCTGCAACTCATTGATGTACGCGTGCGCCATACTCGGTATGGACATGGTCGTCGCCTGTCCTGCGGTACGCATGCCGAATGCGGAGATAATGTTAAAGGCGTCACGCATAGCGGACAAGAACGGATGTCACATATCGGCGAACGTGGAACCGCTGGAGGCATGCAAGGATGCCGATGTACTGTACACAGACACATGGATATCGATGGGCGATTCAACACCCATGGAGGATGCGCTCAGGATATTCAAGAAGTATCAGATAAACTCAGGATTGCTGTCTGTGGCAAAGGATGACTGCATCGTCATGCATTGTCTTCCGGCTCACCGCGGCGAGGAGATCACAGCGGAAGTGATAGACGGACCGCAGAGCGTGGTGTTCGACCAGGCCGAGAACCGTCTGCATGCTCAGAAAGCGGTCCTGTACACACTGCTCAAGTGATCTGCGCCTCTATGATCGATTCGATGATGTGAAGGAAATCATACTCCCTTCCGGCGGGTATGGTCGCACCGGCGGCGATGTTATGGCCTCCTCCGAACCCTCCCACCCGCTCCGCCGCCGTCCTCACGGCGGCCGAGAGGTCCAAACCTTTTGTTATCAGATTCTTGTCAGCCCTTGCTGAGACCTTGACACCATCGTCCGCATTCGCGAATGCTATCATCGGGATGTCCCCTCTGACACCATCGGAACCGAGGATCATCCCGGCGGCGATCCCGACTATGGTATCTCTTATTTCATTGCGTGCATGGAAATACTGCACCCATCTGCGTTCACGGATGATGTTGCTCTGTCTGATGTAATTCAGCGCAACAGAGAGCTGTTTCTTATGTTCTGCGCGATTCTTTGCCGCTTCGCTCAACGCATTCTCATCGCCCAGGCATATCCGCATGCCCACATGTGCGTCATCATAGCGGCCGCATGAGTTCAGCAGTGTCGCGAATTCCTTCGCATCCCTGAGCTCCGAGCCCTTTCTGAACTTTGGTAACGTATAAACTTCGCACATCAGCCGGTCGGCGGACGCGCCGGATCCTTCAATGATCTCTATCAGCGATAACTTGACGGCATCCTTCTCATCGCCGCCGAGGTCCGCCCATGTTCTCCATGAGCCGTTCCTCTTCAGATCTATGTTCAACCGGCTGAAGAATCCGGAGCACCCATGGTAGTCGGATGTGAGTCCGGGGAGCACAGGATCGTTGCAGTACTGTATGAACTGTGTCAGCGGCCTTGTTTCGCGGCCGAACAGCCTGAGGTCGTTTATCTTCTGCACATCCCCGTTTCCTGTAGCGTCCGAGAGTATCTTCCTGTTGTATCCGTCGAGTCCGGACC
>JAITWO010000017.1 GCA_031285205.1 Methanomassiliicoccaceae archaeon
GAGGGGAAGGGGGTGAACATGGATCCTTCGATGGCGGCATATATGTTCTCTCTGTCCAGATCGCCGCGTGCATATTATCAGCTGGCGAAACAGCATCTGAGCGGCAACGGCGTCGAGAAGAACGAGATAAAGGCGCTGTCGCTCCTGGAGGACTCTTCCTCCAGAGGATATTCCAAGGCGACGTTCGTCCTTGCCTCCATCACAGAGAAGACCCATCCGCAAAGGTCTGCTGAATTATACGCGGCCGCCGCTTCCAAGGGCACCAAGGATGCGATGAGGCGCCTCGACGAACTTGGCCTCCTGTGTCCCGAGACGGGTCCCGCGCACAGGAAGAGGCATAAGTGATGATCATTCGTCTTACGTGACCGCCCCCCGTCCAAGCCCTTCGTTAATATGGACGCCTGCCGATCTCCGCTCTGTCCGCCGTACTGATGCGAACTGAGAATATTGTCTCTGTCTTTTCAAATGAAATGGTTGGATGATATATCCAAATATATTTATACGGACATTCCATGCTACTGTTGGAGCATACATCCAACCTAAAGGTGAGAGAAAATGAAGAAAGCAGTAATGGCGATCGTCACAGCCGTGATCGTCTGCACCGCCGCAGCGGGAGTTTATATCATCGCGAGCGGCACCGGGAGCGGCGGCGAAACGGACGGAACGATATCCATCGTTGACGGGAGCGGCGCCACGATAACATTGAGTGAGCCGCTGACCGGCGTGGTGACGGCGAACACGAACATACCGAAGGCCATGAAGATACTCGGCCTTACAGATGAACTGAAAGGACTCAGTTTCTACACCGCAAGCACCAACCAGAGCAATTGGGACTTGTACAGTCCGCTGTTCAATAAGGATGTTGTGCACATGCCGCTGATACAGTCCATGACGGCGGAGAGCATAGTGGCCATGACCGGCTGCAAATACATCATCTGCCCCGTCACATCGATGACCATTACCGCCAGCCAGGAAACGTCCTTCAAGGAGTTCGGTATAACGATCATCAGACTGGATTGCAACGGTGATTCCGCCCTGGACGACCTGGAAAAGCTCACGGTCCTCTTCGGAAAGACGGACAAGGTCGTTGATGCATACGACAGCTACTGCCGGATGTATGACGGAGTGGTCAGCACCGTCACCGCGGCGGTGGCGGCCTCCCCGAGCACACAGGACAGGACATTCCTGTCGTATATGTCGTCACTTCATGCTTTTTACAACGAGACGTCCGCGATCAGCGTGATGACCGAATCGATATACGGAAAGAACGCGCTCCGAGGCACAGGACTGCCTCTCATAGGACCTACCAATCCCGCCGGCGAGATGGGCACACGGGAGGTCATCAAGACCAAGGACAGCAATAGGCCGATAGACAAGATATTCGTAAGGGGCACCGCGACCACCAACACCCCCTCCGCCGCTTTGGCCGTATGGCAGAACGTTGCTTCCGTATTGCCGATCACCGGCTATGACCTGTCACCGGCAAAAACTGATGAGGTGTATGTGTTCCATACCAACATCATGTCCGGGATGCTCTCATTCATCGGATATGTCGCCATCGCCGAAGTATGCGGCATCGACACGGGACTCAGTATATCTGACCTCATCGCCGCGTTCAACACTGCATACGGGTTCACCGAAGCGACCTCCGGATACGTGTTCAAGATGACGGGCGGCGGGACGGGATTCGCAAAGATCGCCTGAAACGTTTTCAAAGAAGGGGCCTCCCCTTCTTCATCGGGTGTTGACCATGAGCATCGGCGGAACGAATGATAGGAAAACCCTCATAGACCTGATTCGGAACAGGATAGATGAGGACACATTCGAAGGGAAGTACGAGGCATCCGTCAGAAAGAGGGTCCTCTTCATACTTCTGATCCTCACTCTGTCAGTCGTCCTGTTCTTTGTCGCCATAGCGCTTGGGGCTGTTGATATCCCGCTCATAGATGTGCTGAAGGCATTCGGGCACCGCCTCCTGCCCGGCGTCGTGGGTGCACCTTCGCAGGACTATTACAGCGATTTCATATTCAAAGGCAGGATGCCGAGGATGTTCCTGGTGATACTGACGGGATTCAGTCTCGGAGTGGCCGGGATGATAATGCAGGGCCTCCTGAGGAACCCTCTCGTCAGCCCGTTCACGCTCGGAGTCTCAACGGCGGCATCTTTCGGTGCGGCCATCGCCATAGTGTTCGGGACGACCGCGATAGGCGTGACGCTGAGCGGAACGATCGACCTCGGGATAATGTATCTGGAGATGGGCAACATCCTGAAGATCCTCTTCGCGTTCGCCTTCGCGATGGTCAGCATAGTGCTGATCCTTCTTCTGTCAAGAGGGAAGAACACATCGAGGTCCATGGTCATCCTTTCGGGAGTGGTCATAAGCTATCTGTTCCAGGCGGGGATAATGGCCTCCAAGTACTTTGCGGACGATGCTCAGCTCAGGGAGATCACGCTGTGGATCATGGGCAGCATGACTGGCGCCACGTGGGGCACCATCCTGATACTGTTCCCGATCGTCCTTCTCTGCGGGATATTTCTGTTCAAGACCTCGGTCGATATCAATGCGCTGTCGGCGGGGGACGATGTGGCATCCAGCCTTGGCGTGAACGTACAGAGCCTCAGGAAGAAGGGTTTGATCGTGTGCACGTTAATGACGGCGGCATGCCTGGCGTTCACCGGAGTCATAGGATTCATCGGGCTGATGGCGCCCCATATATGCAGGATGATAATCGGCAATGATTCGCGCTATCTCATGCCGGCGGCCGGGCTCATGGGGGTGCTCATCCTTTCGGTATCGGATCTGTTCTGCAGACTGATCATCCGTCCCGGAGAACTTCCGGTAGGGATCGTATTGTACATAACAGGCGGAATATTCTTCATATGGCTGATCGCCAACAAGAAATGGAGCCAGAGGATATGAGGCTCGAAATAAGCGGCATCAAACAGGGTTACGGCAAAAAGGTCATAATCGAAGACATCAGCATGACCGCCGGGTCGGGCGAGGTGGTGACCATACTGGGGCCAAACGGCTCCGGGAAGTCCACGCTCATAAAGACGATATGCAACATAATGGAGCCGAAGGAGGGGACGATATCCATCGACGGCGTGAACATCGATCAGATGGACCGACGGGAGTTCGCCAAGATCGTGGGGTATGTGCCGCAGACCGGGATGGTCTTCGGGCAATCGTCGGTATACGATTCTGTGCTCATAGGCAGGAGGCCGTATGTGGAATGGTCGTATTCCAAGGAGGACATAAACATCGCCGCGGAGGCGATGATAAAGATGAAGGTGGATGACCTGTATGACAGACAGGTATCGGAACTGTCGGGAGGACAGTTCCAGAGGGTCACGCTGGCACGCACGCTGGCACAGAGCCCTGCGTTCTATATATTCGATGAGCCCACGAGCTCGCTTGACCTCAGGAACCAGCTGGATACGCTGAGGATAATGAGGGCGATGGTCAAGGAGAAGGGAGTGTGCATGATAATGGCCATGCATGACCTGAACCTCGCATTGCGGTTCTCGGACAAGGTCATGGTGCTCAAGGACCGCAGGGTGTACGCGTTCGGGTCAGCTCATGAGGTCATCACGGAAAAGATGATCAGGGACGTCTACAAGGTCGATTCCATGATAATCGACGGCCCTGAAGGAAGGTACATCTATGCGCTTGATGAGGACGCTGTTCGAACCCCATCCGGCGATAAGGATGACAAGGAAGAGGATGCGAAGGGAACATGATGATCCCCTAACGGAATAAAAAAAGACAGGAAGACAGACAATATGGAAAAGATGAGAGATGATGAGGGCATAATGCTCATAGGGCACGGATCGAGATCAAATGAAAGCGAGAGGGTGTTCAGCCTGCAGGCGGAGCGCCTCCGCAACTTCGGATTCAGGAATGTCCGTGTTGCATTCAATGAGATGTCCGATGAGACCATAGAGAAGGTTCTGTGGGAGATGGCGGACAGAGGGATCAGGAGGATATACGCACTCCCGCTGTTCATAATAGCGGGGATACACATAACCCAGGACATCTCCGGGAAGCTGGGGCTCAAGGAAGATTGTGACCGCGGGAACATACAGGTGAACGGCAGGGAGATAGAGATAAGATATGCGTCCGCCATCGGCGATGACCCACTCGTTTCCGCGATACTGATAGAAAGGGCCCTCGGGCTCATGTCATGGGCCGAGTGACATCCGAATACAACTCCGGACGCCGCGAGGAGAAGAAGTCCGTGTCCCTCATGCTCTTCCTCTCTTCCGGCGGCACCCGGAGGATCATGCTTCCGTCAAGTATGACGGTAAGCATCGATTCCCGGTTGCTGCTGTCCTCTCCTATCGTCCTGCCCTTCGGGTCCAGGACCATCGTCCCGCCTCCGCCGTCATTTACTACGGAGTTGCATGCGGCCACGAACACCCCGTTGTCATAGGCCCTTGCCGGAAGGTACCTTCTCCACAGGTCCGTCCTCCGGCCGGCGTCCCCGGGCCATGCGTGCGGCATCAGTATGAGCTCCGCCCCTCTGTATCTGAGACACGCCGATACCTCCGGGAAATGGGACTCCGCACATATCTGAAGACCGATACGGACCTTGTCCGTCCCTATCGTCGTGAGTCTGCTCCCTGGCGTAAAATGTTTCTTTTCGGACACTCCGAGATGTGTCTTCCGGTATATCGAAAGCGTCCCGTCCTTTCCCGTGATCCCGTGGGAGATGTACATCCTTTCGCCTTCGCGTTCTGCGAACCCGAACGCTGCCGCGATCCCGTTCTCAGACGCCGTCCTCGATATCTCTTTTATGAGTGCGTCATCCGCAGCCACCGCGTATCCTGCCGACATGGCATATCCGGTGAGAGAAAGCTCCGGGAAGCAGATGATGTCGGACCCTTCCGCGTCTCTGATGAAGGCCTTGATCTTCTCCAGATTGTGTTCCGGGTCCCCCGGCACCGATGACATCTGCACCATTGATATTCTCACATCCTTCATCCGCATTCCCTCCGATGCCGCATCCGCATATCCTGACGCTCCCTGTCCGCTACAGTCTGTACCCTCTCGGGGTTATGATCCTGCCGTTGTGAACATACGTCTGCGAGTTGCCTATTATGACCGTACTGAACATGTCCACGCTCTCATCCTTCAGCCTGCCGAGCGTTGATATCGTTGTGTCCTCACCGTCCCTGCCGATGTTCCTCACGATCCCGACGGGCGTCCCGGGGCCTCTGAACCTCAATAGGATGTCTGCGGCGTTCGCCATATGGTCGGTGCGCTTCTTGCTCTTCGGATTGTACAGACAGACGATCATATCGCCCATCCCCGCGCATTCCACCCGTTTCATTATCAGGTCCAGCGGCGTAAGGAGGTCGCTGAGGCTTATTATCGCAAGATCGTGCATCAGCGGCGCCCCCAGTAACGATGCAGCCGATGATGCGGCAGTTATGCCCGGCACGATGTCTATGTCAATGTCGGAATCACGCTCTTCCGCGATCTGTAATACTATCCCTGCCATCCCGTATATCCCCGGGTCGCCGCTGCTTATCACCGATACATTCTTTCCCGTCTCCGCCTCTTTGACGGCGTCGGTGCACCTCTCCACCTCCTTCAGCATCCTTGATGCCCTGAACTCCTTATCCGGGAACATCTCCCTGACCAGGTCCACGTACACTTCGTAACCGAACACCACATCGGACGCCTGGATGACCTCGGCGGCACGGAACGTCATGTTGCCCCTATCACCGGGACCGAATCCCACAACGGACAGTCTGCCAGCCATCTCATTCCCCCGTACCCTTGCGGAATCCTGTTGTGAAGTTCTTATCATACAGCTTAGAGAGCTCATATTCATCGCCCAGGAAGTCCCCCACCACGGTCAGTGCCGTCCTGTCTATCCCTTCCGCCTTCACCTTTCCCGCGATATCGTCCAGCGTGCCGATGAGTATCTTCTGATCGGGCCATGTTGCTTTGTAGACCACCGCGACCGGCGTGTCGTTCCTGTACCCTGCCTTTTTCAGAGTGTCGGAAAGCTCGTCGATGAATGATATGCTCAGGAATATCACCATTGATGCGTTGTGTCTTGCCAGGTCTATCAGCTTCTCCTTGGGGGGGACGGGGGTCCTGCCCTCCATCCTTGTGATTATCACCGTCTGGCTCTTTGACGGCAATGTGTACTCCTTCTTCAGGACGGATGCCGCGGCGAGGAAGGAGCTTACTCCCGGTATGACCTCGCTCTCTATCCCTAGCTGCTTCAACCTGTCCATCTGTTCCCTTATCGCTCCGTATATGGACGGGTCCCCGGTGTGCACCCTTACCACCTTTTTACCGTCACTGACCGCCTTTCCCATCACATCTATCACCTCATCGAGGTTCATGTGTGCGCTGTTGTGTATCTCCGCCGAAGGTTTGGCGTCACGCAGCACATCCGGGTTGACCAGAGAGCCCGCGTATATTATGACGTCCGCGCTGTCTATCTCCCTTTTCCCCTTTATCGTCAGCAGTTCCGGGTCGCCCGGGCCCGCACCCACGAATGTTATCATCTCATCACCTTCTTTATTATCGTCGTTGTAAAGTAATTGAACTCCCTTCTCTCATCGATCACGCCGATGTGCTGCCCTTCCATGCCCGCTCTGCTGACCACGACCGCATTCTCATGAGGGATCCCGCGGGCGGTCATCGCCGCGGACATCTCCTTCATGTGTTTCCCCGATTTCATGACCACTATGTTCTCGAAACCTTCAAGTGCATGTTCAATGGACCTGCCTTTCGGCGTTATCACTGCCAATCCCTCGTCACCCAGCATGAGCGGGATCTTTGCCAACGCCGCCGCATATGAGAATGATGTCACACCCGGTATTATCTCCGTCTCGAATCCCTTTGAGCTCACGTATCCATCCAGATACATGTATGTGCTGTACACCGACACATCCCCCAGCGTTATCACTGCGGCATCCTCTCCTTTGCTCAGTATGTCCATCAGGACATCCCCTGCCTTCCTCCCGCATTCCTCGAACTGCTCCCTGCCGCCTTCCATCGCGAACACCAGCGGCACTATCCTCTTCCCGCTGATGTTGACGGCCTTTCTTACTATCTCTAATGCGGTGCTCGCCTCTCCCTCTTTCTTGACGGGACATACTATTGTGCCTGTGCGGTCCAGTATCTCCTTCGCCTTCAGCGTCAGGAGGCCGGGGTCGCCCGGCCCTATGCCTATCCCGTAAAGTTTCCCGGCCATGTCAGTCCCCCTTATGGTACATCAGCGCGTTGCATATCGCTGCGGCAATGTTGCTCCCGCCCTTCCTTCCTCTGGCGACTATGTAGGGTATATCCATCGACATCACCGCCTCCTTTGATTCAACGACATTCACAAAACCGACTGGAACTCCGATTATCAGCGCCGGCCTTACCTTCCCTTCTTTTACGAGCCTGCACAGCGAGAACAGTGCCGTCGGTGCGTTCCCGAGGGCGAATATCAGTTCTTCTTTCATCTTTGCCGCCTTCTCCATCGAGACGGCCGCCCTTGTCTCCCCCCTTTCCTTCGCCTCTTTCATGACGTCGTCATCGCTTATGAAGCAGTGCACCTCCCCTCCGAATCCCCGGAGGACGTTCTTGTTCATGCCGGCGGCGGCCATTTTTGTGTCCGTGATTATGTGTGCCCCATTCCTTAACGCCCTGACTCCCATATCCTCCGCACCCTCGGAGAACACAAGATTATCCGCATAATCAAGATCCGCGGAAGTGTGGATGCATCTCTTTATTATGGATGACCGGAGTTCGTCCCACGTACGTCCGTTCAGCTCCGACGTTATTATTTCCATGCTCCTCTTCTCTATGTCTTCCGGCCTTACTGTCTCGAATACCATCATGATCCCTTATGTCCGATAGCGTGAACCCTCCAGGGCCCCAGCCGACCGGACAACAGCATACACTAATTTAATATGTTGGATGATATATCCATCCATATCATATGAACACGGACGGAAGATCTGTTCCCATGCAGGAAAGGAAGTTGCGCTGCGGCCACACCACCGGAACTTGCGCTGCGGCCGCCGCGAAGGCGGCACTGATGATGCTGTTCTCGCAGATGCCCGTGAACGCCGTCATGATAACGACGCCGAACGGCACGGCGTTGCATCTGAACATAGAAGACGGTGAGTTCTCGGAGGGATCGGCGTCCTGCGCGGTCAGGAAGGACGGCGGCGATGACACGGACTGCACCCACGGAACGTTGGTGTATGCACACGTGTTGCTGTCGGAAGAGGGCATAACGATAAGCGGAGGGCGGGGCGTGGGAACGGTGACAAAGAAGGGGCTTGACCAGCCGGTCGGCAGTGCAGCGATAAACAGCACACCGCGGAGGATGATATCGGATGCTGTACGTGATCTATGTGACAAGTACAGCCACAAGGGCGGCGTCAGCGTTGTCATATCCGTGCCTGAAGGAGAGGAATTGGCGAAAGGGACCTTCAATCCCAGGCTCGGGATAGTCGGAGGCATATCCATCATAGGGACGAGCGGCATAGTGGAGCCGATGAGCGAGAGGGCGATAATCGATACGATGAAAGTGGAGATGAACGTCAGGATGTCCTCCGGGTCAAAATATCTGCTCGTCGTTCCGGGGAATTACGGAAAGGATTTCGTATCATCATATCCCGGCCTTGATGACGATGCCGCAATAAAATGCAGCAATTTCATCGGAGAGGCACTGGATGCATCACTTGAACTGGGCGCCGAAGGCATACTCTTCGTCGGCAATATCGGAAAGATGGTGAAGGTCGCCGGTGGGATAATGAACACCCATTCCAAGTACGCCGACTGCAGGATGGAGATCCTCGCATCATGCTCTCTGCTGGCCGGCATGGGCAACGCGGAAGCAGCAAAGATATTGAGCTGCATCACTGCGGATGACGCGTTGGATATCATCAGCGATGCGGGGAAGATGAAGGATGTCATGGACATCATGGCACAGAAGATAGGGTTCCATATGAACAGCAGGGTACGCGGGAAGGTAAGGACGGGCGCGATGATCTTCTCATCCAGATACGGCGAACTGTGCAGGACCGACGGTGCGGATGACCTGATACGGTGTCTGGAGGGTGGACAATGAGAATGAACATCATAGGATTCAGCTCCAGGGGGTGCGCACTGGCGAAAAAGATCACCGAAGAGCTCACAGAACATGACTGCCGATGCTTCGGCAGGACGATAGGGGATGAGCATGGCACGGAGCATGTCGGTTCGGTCGACGAATGGACCGCAACCTCGTTCAGAGAATGTGATGCCGTGATATTCATAGGTGCTGCGGGGATCGCGGTAAGGCACATCGCGCCATACCTTAAGAGCAAGACCGAGGACCCGGCGGTGATTGTGATCGACGAACTGGGAAGGAACATAGTTCCGATACTTTCGGGCCACATAGGAGGGGCCAACCGGCTTTCCGCTCTGATCGGAGAGAGGATCGGAGGAAATGTCATCATCACGACCGCCACCGACCTTAACAATGTGTTTGCGGTCGATACGTTCGCCGCGGAGAACAACATGCACATAAGCAACCCGTCACTGATAAAGAACATCTCCGCAAGGCTGCTTGAGGGCAAACCTGTGTGCATCATGTCGGATGTCAGGATAGAGGGGAGCATCCCGGAGGGGCTGACATATGCGCATGACGGCGATGCCGGCATATACATCACGCCGTTCACTCATCCATCTCCTTTCACAAAAACACTTCGCCTTGTTCCGAAACATATGAACATAGGGATAGGATGCAGGCGCGGCACGGACATGGAAACGATAGAGAGGTGCGTGACATCCGTCCTGAAGGAGAACAGCATATCTGTGCATTCGCTGAAGGCGGGCGGGAGCATAGACATCAAAAGCAACGAGAAGGGGCTGCTGGCGTTCTTCGGTAAGCATGACATCCCTGTGAGATTCTTCTCAAGAAGGGAACTGGAGGAGATCAGGGGAGAGTTCACCGAGTCCAAGTACGTGGAATCGGTCGTGGGAATAGGGAACGTATGCGAGAGGTCGGCGATGGCGCTGTCGGAAGATGCGAGGCTCATCGTGAAAAAGACGGCCATAGACGGCGTGACCGTGGCGATAGCATCTGAACATAACGTGATAAGGTTCGGAGGGGTAAGATGACGGACATAATAATATTCGGCGGCACCACCGAGGGAAGGATGCTCTCGGAGCTCATGGCTGGATCGGGAGCGAAGGTCTGCCTGTGCGTGGCCACCGAGCACGGTGAGGGCATGGTGCGCAGGCATGAGAACATGGAGATATCGCATCAGCGGCTGGGCGGCGCCGACGGGATCGCCTCACTGATAAGGGACAGGAACGCCGGCGTCGTGGTGGATGCCACCCATCCGTACGCCCTCGTCATCTCACGGAATATAAAAAAAGCGTGCGCTGCTACCGGAGCAGAGCACATGAGATTAGTGAGGGCCAAGAGCGTGGATCCGGGCGGTAAGGTCATCTATACAGCCGGCATCGACGAGGCGATCGAATACCTCAGGGGGACGGAGGGGAACATCCTCGTGACCACCGGAAGCAAGGAGCTTGCCAAATATACGGCCATTGACAATTACAGGGAGAGGGTGTTCGCGCGTGTGCTCTCGTTGCCGGAGGTGGCGGTGCAATGCGGAGATCTCGGATTCAAGGGAAGGAATCTCATATGCATGCAGGGCCCGTTCAACGAAGATATCAACTACGGGATGATCAGACAATTCAACATTGAACATATGGTGACGAAGGACTCCGGCGAACCGGGAGGGTTCGGGGATAAGATCAGGGCCGCCGAGAGGGCGGGGATCGATACGGTGATCATCGGCAGGCCCGAGGAGGACGGCCTTGCGTATGGGTCTGTCGTGAACATACTCGCGGAAAGGTTCGGACTGAAGCTGAAGAAGAGCAGGCCGTCAACAAAAAAGAACATCTGGGTAATAGGCGCCGGCATGGGCAATGCCGGCGGAATGACCGTTGAAGCGGCGGAAGCATGCAGGAACGCCGACGCGATCATCGGGCCGAAAAGAGTGACCGATCTCATCGCACACAAAAAGAACGTGCTCAACGAATACAGACCGGAAAAGGTGATATCGTATATACAAGATCATCCGGAACTGAACAACATCGCTGTGGTGTTCTCCGGCGATATAGGTTTTTACAGCGGCGCGAAGAAGCTCATCGATGCTCTTGACAAAAAGTGGAACATCATACCGCTTTGCGGCATATCGTCCGTTGTGTATCTGTGCTCAAAGCTTATGGTCCCCTGGCAGGATGTCCGTCTGCTGAATGCACATGCCGCCGAACCCAATATCGTCGGCGAGATAAAGAGGAACGGCAAGGTGTTCTGCCTTCTGACCAAAGGGTCCGATATCACCGCGCTGTGTGAAAAGCTGATCTCATACCGCATGAACAACATCAGGATGACGGTCGGTGAGAAGTTGGGATATCATGATGAGAGGATCGTCACCGGAAGGCCCAAGGATATAATGAAGAATGAGTTCGACGACCTTTCCGTGATATTGGTCGTGAATGACGAATATGACAGGGAGTGTCCGATAAGCATCCCCGACTCGGAATTCATACGCGGTAATGTCCCGATGACGAAGAGCGAGGTCAGGGCGCTCACTGTATCCAAGTTGAAGCTGTCCGACGATTCCGTCATATATGACGTGGGCGCCGGGACGGGTTCCGTGTCCGTGGAGATGGCCAGGGTCGCCGTCAACGGGAAGGTGTATGCCATAGAATTCGATAAAGAGGCCCTTGACCTGATACGGAAGAACAGGACACATTTCGCAGCTGACAATATCACAATAATATCCGGAAAGGCACCGGAGGTACTTGCCGATCTTCCGGCACCCACTCATGCGTTCATAGGCGGATCGGGCGGGCATCTCATGGATATTATGAAGACACTGAAAGAAAAGAACCCTTATGTGAAGGTGATCATCAACTCGGTGACACTGGAAACGACATACGAAGCGCTGAGGTGCATAAAGGAACTGGGCATGGAAGAAACGGAGACCATATGCATCTCCGTGTCCAAGGCGAAGGCGGTGGGAAGGTCCCACCTCATGACCGCCCAGAACCCCGTGTACATGACCGTCTGCAGGGGGACCGGAGAATGAGGATGCCGAGGGTCATGATCGCGGCACCGGCAAGCGGGTCCGGCAAGACGATGATAACATGCGGGATACTCCAGGCGCTTGTGGACCGTGATCTTAACGTCACATCGTTCAAATGCGGCCCGGATTACATAGACCCGATGTTCCACAGCCGTGTGATAGGAACGCGGTCGAAAAATCTGGATGCGTTCTTCGCAGATCCCGGTCTGCTGAGATATCTGTTCGGACGGAGCGCAAAGGGATCGGACATATCCGTGACAGAGGGAGTCATGGGGTTCTATGACGGCATGGGGATCGCATCATCGGAAGCGAGTTCGTACGATGTGTCGCAGAAGCTCGGCATGCCGGTCGTGCTGACAGTGAACTGCAGAGGCGCAAGCATTTCCGCCGCAGCCGTTGTAAAAGGGTTCCTGGAGTTCAGGAAGAACAATATAAAAGGCGTCATACTGAACAACGCCTCCGAGGCGATGCACAGGGAACTGAAGGGAGTTATTGAAAAAGAGACGGGTACGAAGGTCATTGGGTACGTTCCCAACGTGAAGGAGCTGGTCATCGAAAGCAGACATCTCGGGCTGCTGATGCCTTCTGAGATACCGTTACTGAAGGAAAAACTTACGGCGCTTGCTGACCTTCTTGAAAGGACCGTGGACCTGGACGCATTGATAGGGATCGCAGATTCTGCGGATGAGCTTGAATTCTCAGAGCCGCCGTGCAGGATGCTCACCAAAAAGGTAAAGATAGGTTTGGCGGAGGACGAGGCATTCTGTTTCATGTACGCTGATAACATCGAGCTTCTGGAGAGGTGCGGCGCCGAGATCGTTCGCTTCTCGCCCCTTCGTGACAGGACATTACCTGACGGCATATGCGGCATGATACTTCCCGGAGGATATCCGGAGCTGCATGCGGAGGCGCTCAGCAGGAACACATCAATGACCGGCGACATCATGAATAAGGTCGGCAAAGGGATGCCCTGCATGGCCGAGTGCGGAGGATTCATGTACCTGCATGATGAACTTGAGGATCAGGACGGAACTTTTCACAGGATGATCGGGGCGGTGAAAGGGAGAGCGTACAATCTGAAGAAGCTGTCACGCTTCGGATACATATCGGTGAACGCCAAGCGGGACGGGACGATCCTGGAAAACGGAACGGTCAAAGGGCACGAGTTCCATTATTGGGAGAGCACCGATGCTGGACGTGACTGTGACGCGGTCAGACCGGCGCGCGGCAGCAGATACGAATGCATGCACTGCTCCGGTAATATGATGGCTGGATTCCCTCACCTCTATTATTATTCCAATACGGACGTGCCGTACAACTTCCTCCTCAAATGCACCGAATACCGAAATGCACGGACGGTGTGAAACGGAGAAGCTTTATATTCAATCATATAATCGGGGAAATACTATGCGACTGTAGTGTAGTTGGTTATCACTTGAGCTTGCCAAGCTTAGAACTCGGGTTCGAATCCCGGCGGTCGCACTTTCTCCCCCTCCTGCCTTAAGTTCAAACATCCTTTTTTGTGTTGAACGGCCCGTACCGCACATGATGCGTGTGTACACCATTGTGAACAACATCATCGGCGAGAACGACATAATGATATACTATGACCGGACAATGCAGGAGACGGGCGTCATATCGGAACGAACCGACACCTGACGCCGCAGACGGAGCGGACCGAGATGGCCAAATACATAGTGACGACGAAATACGATGACGGATTCATGCCCGCCCCCAAGGAGTTCAGCAGCCTTGGCGAGGCCAAGAGCTACTTCCATAATGTGGACCAGCAGGACATAGAATACTGCACGCTGTGCGAATCGGTCCCGGCAGAGGACGGCAGCGGAGAGGTCCTTGCGGAGATAGCGCGCAAGGACGCAAAGAAGAAGTGAGTTATCGTCGTGCGTGTGCGGGTTGCGGCTTGGATCACGTGAATTCCTGTTGCATACGAATATTGGAACAGATGGTCCTGATGAAAGGGATCGTCCTCAGGATGTCCTTTCTTCCCGATGCTCCTCATGACGTTCATATTATGCCTTTTGACGCTGTCGGTGCTCACCGCTTTGGTCCCGCACCCTTATCCGGTGCATAGAAGGGTGCCCATGCATCCGTCGATCATCCCGATCGTTTTCCCTGTTCTGAATATTCCGCTGAACGAATGGCCGCTGGATCTGATCACAAAATTTATGCGTCAATACATTTCCGTTATAGGCTATTATCAAATAGTTAAAATATACTTAATATTTATTTAGTTATCTAATATTATTTTAATACTATATTTTATATACTCAAACGTTCATAGTCTTAACACGTGTAAAATCTTTACCGTCACCCACGGCAGAGAAACGATCAAAAGAAAGGGAGAACATACATGAACAGAAGAAAACTATTGTCGGTGCTGGCTATATCTCTCTTCGTTGCGGCATCCTTCACGTTGATCATTCAGAACGCGAATGAGGATGGGCCGCCGGATGGATGGATATCATCACCAGATGAACTGAAGGATCAGGACTATTTTGATGAGAACGGATACATACCGATATCTACCGCCGCAGAACTTCAGAGTATCGGGAAATCATCCGAATTCCCGATTGACGGAAAATACTATCTCACTAATGACCTGGAAGATGTGGGCGCATTCACTCCTATAGGTTCATACAAAAACCCGTTCAAAGGAGTCTTTGACGGCAACGGTTACGCCATATACGGCATGAATATCAGCGTATCGGTAAATTATCTGCCCGATGGTGAATACATATTAGCAGGACTATTCGCGAATGTTGCGGATGTGGAGATACGCAATCTGGGTATCGTTGACAGCTCTGTCACGGTCAGAACGCCATCGTTTGATAACAAATCCATCGCAGGCGTATTCGTAGGCCTTGTGAACTTCTCGGTGCCCATAAAAAGCTATCTGACGATGACCGATTGCTACAGCGAAAACAACATCGTTTCTGTGAACGGCAATTGCGAACCTATCGCGGGCGGCATCGTCGGCTCCAACCAGGGAAATCTTAAAATGGAGAGATGCTACAGCACAAGCAGCGTCGAATCTTTTGGTGCCGATGATGATGATTTTTACTACATTGGCGTGTCGGCAGGCGGCCTGCTGGGCCGTGCTTCCTGTGATACAAAGTTCATTGACTGTTATAACACAGGCGATGTCAGCATTTCCGGGATGTTCTATTCTTTCGTCGGCGGCCTTTTCGGATATAACTCAGGTTCAGGCGTCCTCGTCGAGAACTGTTACAACACAGGCACTATAGATGCATCGGGTGATTATTTTTCAATCGCGGGCGGCCTGCTGGGCCATATGGACGGAGGTATCATAACGGTTACCGATTCCGGCAACACAGGTGATGTCGAAGCCTTCTCCCTATTCGGTTCTGCGTACGCCGGAGGCATGATAGGTAATATTGTGAGGACAGCAACGATCGCCGGATGTGACAATTCGGGCAGTGCCACGGCCGTTTCTTTTTCGGGTTCTGCATGCGCCGGAGGGATTCTGTCGATCGCATCAGGCGATGTGAAAATCTCAGATTCATGCAACAGCGGGAGTATTGAAGCCACGGCTGGAACGAAGATCGCGATCACAGGAGGTATACTGGGATGGTTAAAAGGAGCGTCCACGTCAACACAGAAAATAAGCATTACAGCCACGATCTCAGACTCATATAATGAAGGGAATCTCACTGCGGTATCGTCTTCAAGCTATTCGATGGCGGGCGGTATTTTCGGATACATATCAGGATCAGCAAAGGATACGTCCGAATTGACGATCACAGCCAACGCACCCGGTTGCTACAACACCGGCATGCTGTCGGTCACATCGCCGACATACGCATTTGCGGGAGGCATCCTGGCCTACTCAACAGTAACCTCCGACCTGACTGCGAGCGCGTCATCGAGGACCGATATCAGAGATTCCTATAATGCCGGCGATATCAATGCATCGGCAGCGACCGTATTCGCGGGAGGCATCGTTGCGTATGCGGGAACAGAGACAACGGTCGCGAATTGTTACAGCAGATCGGCGATCAGCATCATCGAGTCCGCAGGCGATTCCTCCGTCGGCGGGATCATCGCCTATGCGGACGAAGCAACGATAGAGAACTGCTATTATCTTGCGGGAGTGTTCAATGTGAACGATCTCGCCTATGATGCTCAGCTGTATTCGGGCACCGCGAAGGTCGACGGCAATGATGACGGCACCCCGAGAGAAGGCAT
>JAITWO010000042.1 GCA_031285205.1 Methanomassiliicoccaceae archaeon
TTGTTTGGCGATGATAAATATCGAAAGGCCGCTTATACTTCTTCGCCAGCCCTCCGCAGTGATCTGAAAAAACATCAACCGTTTACGATCGCCCGGTCGCTCTAAGTGTCATACTCGGGGTATCATGAGGATGCCGCCGGTCGGTCTGAACGGCCGATAAGATCATGACAGAGGCCATGACAGAACGCGTCAGTCCACAGAATGATCATAAAAATACAGGAACGCACCCATCGGCAGAATGATCATCACGTCCAACTGGTACCAGACGGACACATTCTGTCACTCAAAGAAGAAATGGGACGGCGACTCCGGGTTGGGAGAGAAGCACGCCTCGCTCACCTTCTCTATCTTCGCAGGATAAGAGGATAAAGAATCGATAACATTCCGCATGGTGTCCTCCAGGCGCTTCGGCGGAGATATCACGCGGGCGTTCAGCACTAATTTTCCGGTACCCGATATGAACCGTGAACCGTATACGCCGTCCACCTGCATCGACTCCTGGACCAGCGACATCTTTGCGGCAGCCTCTTCGGACGAGATGATGACCTTCACATGAACTATGGACCTTGGGCCGTACTCTCTGGCGACCCCTCTCATGATGTCCGATGCCATGGAATACATGTCGATGCGGCCGTTGGGCGTTACGGTATACGTTCCGGAATACCATCCTAATTTTGCCTTTTCAAAGGCGAAGCCCTTGCTGCTGTCGCGTTCCGCGACCTTTGTGCTGGTGCGGTCGGAAAGTATGATCCCGATTATCTTATCAATGTTCCTGAGATCTGACGACGACGTCTCAATGATGTCCGCATCAGGAAGTATCTTCAGCAGTTCGGTCTTGATCTCTGCAATGACATCGGGGCGGACCATGTCCGCCTTCGAGAGGACGACCACTTCCGCCTCTCTGATCTGATGGGCCGGTATGAGGTCAACGGACTCAACGTTCCGTTCCTTTGACCGGGAAAGGATATCCATCGCCCTCAGACAATCAATGACCACCATGAACGGGGCAACATCGAACTCGTTTGGATACAGCGTTCTGAGGGGCGCGACAACAGAGCCCATGAGGTTCGTTGATGTACCGATGGGTTCAGCGATTATGATGTCCGGCTTTCCCATCGATACCAACGTTCTTGCGTTTGACACAAACTCGTCGAAATTTGAACAGAAACAACCGCCGAGTATCTCCCTCACGTCAAACCCCGCATCTTTAGTGAACTCGGTATCCACGAGAACATCACCCTGGTCATTGGTGATCATCGCCACTGACCTGTTGTTCCTTTCTCTGAGGGCCCTCGCGAGATTCACAGCCAATGTGGTCTTCCCGGCACCCAGGTATCCTCCGAGCACCAGGAACCTCGTCTTACCTGAGCCGGAGGGCAACTCGGTGCCCCTTCTCATGAACGTGCATCTGTCGCACGGTATCGTAAGAACGCACCGTTCCCCCGAGATCAGCCCCCTGACCGCTTTGACTATCCCGACATCCAACGGCCGGGCATCTCTGCGGTTGTTGATCCTGAGAGTCTCCCTCTCCGCGTCAGTGATATCCTTGCCGATGATCCCCTTATCAATAAGCGACCTCATGCATTCCCCGCAGTCCTTCTCAGAACAGGAGTCACACCGCAGCCCCACATCGGACAGCGGCCCGAACAGTTCTGCCAAAGGATCGGTGATGTAAATTTTCCTGTCCTTTCCGATGGCGATGTAAACGGCATCGGGATTCGCTGGAACAATGAACTCCATACGGGCCCCGCGGACCTTCTTTTCATAGGCGACCTTCCAGAACGCGGAAAGGTGATCGCACATCTGGTATGACAGTTGCTGATACTTTATTTTCAGATGGTCGGCGATATTCTGTTTTGAAACGGGGCCGCCGGCCCTCGTCATCTTGAAAAGGGCGGTGAGTATGCGCTGTCTCAGCTCATGGTCACGCACGGAAACATATGTTTCAGGGTCAAGACATACGATCTCAATGTTACAGTTGGCCACATTCCCGCATGGCCGCGTGTTTATTTAAATCAAGGGTACGCTTAATTATGTGGAAGATATTGCATCAGTGGGTCATCAGATGGCTGACATAAGAACGGAAGTTGTACGCGCGAAGAGCGCCGCGATAATGCTCTCAGCGGAAGCCACCGATGTGAAGAACAATGCGCTGGACGCGATGGCCGGTGCCCTCGATAAGTACCGGAAGAAGATAGCGGAAGCGAATGCGAAGGACATGAAGGCTGCGGAGATGATGAAGGCATCCGGCGAGCTTACCGATCCGATGGTAAAGCGTCTGAAGGTCACCGATGAAAAAATAGACGGGATGATCGACGGGATAAAAGATGTGATAAAAATTAAAGACCCGGTCGGAGAGACGATGTCCGCGATGGAACTGGATGACGGCCTGGTCCTGTACCAGCTCAGGTGCCCGATAGGGTTGATAGGGGTGATCTTCGAATCAAGACCGGACGTCGTCCCGCAGATAATGTCGTTATGTCTGAAGAGCGGCAACGCCGTCGTGTTCAAAGGAGGGAAGGAGGCAGCCAACACCAATCGCGTCCTCTTCGACATATTGTCAAAGGCGGCATACGGTGCCGGGGTGCCGAAGGATGTCTTCTGTTTGATGGAGACGAGGGATGACGTATCCGCGATACTCGGGATGGATGAGCACATAGACCTGCTCATTCCGAGAGGTTCGAATGAATTTGTAAGATACATACAAGCGAACACCAAAATCCCGGTGCTCGGTCACGCAGCGGGGATGTGCCATGTCTATGTGGACAAGGATGCGGATGAGGAGATGGCCCTT
This sequence comes from Methanomassiliicoccaceae archaeon, assembly GCA_031285205.1. Taxonomy (GTDB): domain Archaea; phylum Thermoplasmatota; class Thermoplasmata; order Methanomassiliicoccales; family Methanomethylophilaceae; genus Methanomicula. The sequence goes on from JAITWO010000042.1 coordinate 2,795, forward strand.
TCCGTGTCACTCGATTCGAAGATACAGTACCCGGCGGTCTGCAACGCATCCGAGAACCTTCTGGTGCACGCGGGCATAGCGGCATCGTTCCTGCCGAAGATTGTCGATCTCTTTGTGAACAACGGCGTGGAAGTGAGAGCGGACCCAGAAACAATAAAGATCGTCGGGAAGGACGCAAAGGTCGCAAAGGCCACGGAAAAGGACTGGGACACAGAGTACAACGACCTCATAATATCAATAAAAGTGGTGAGGTCACTGGATGAGGCGATAGATTTCATCAACGTACACGGTTCCGGACACTCCGATACCATTGTTACAGAGAACATGAAGAATGCACTGAGATTCACAAGCCTCGTGGACTCGTCCACCGTGTTGGTGAATGCGTCCACAAGGTTCCCGGACGGTTTCAGGTACGGGAAGGGAGCGGAGGTCGGGATAAGCACGAACAAGGTGCATTCAAGGGGGCCGGTGGGGATGGAGGGGCTGATGATATACAAGTACATCCTCGTTGGGAACGGTCACGTGATGAAGGATTATGCCGGCAAGGGCGGAAAAAGATTCAAGCACCGCCCGTTGGATAAGGAGTTCGGTTTGTGATACAAATGGGCAGGAACGAGTATCTCAAGGAGTTGCACAGAGTCGTGATAAAGGTCGGAACGACGTCAATAACCAAAGGAGGGTCAGGTGCGTCGTCCGATTTCATGGACTCGATAGCCAGGCAGGTGAAGGCGTTAAAGGACAAGGGCATCGAGGCGCTGATAGTGACGTCGGGTGCTATCGGGATCGGCCTGTCGACGATGAACGCCAGGTCAAGGTCCCGTGAGATCCCCATAAGGCAGGCTGCCGCATCCATCGGCCAGAGCGTGCTGATGCAGAAATGGAACGACAGTTTCCAGAAGTTCGGCATAGCAGTGGCACAGATACTGCTGACGTTCGACTTCTATTCCGACCGTGAAAAATATCTGAACCTGAGGAATGCGATACAGACGATACTGGAATACAAAGCGGTGCCGATATTCAATGAGAACGATGCGATATGTGTGAAAGAGATAGACGCAGTGTTCGGCGACAATGATACATTATCCGCGATGGTATCGATAAAGATGGACGCGGACCTTCTGATAATATTATCTGACGTGGACGGCCTTTACGATAAGAACCCAAAACTGTTCAGCGATGCCAAACTGATATCCGCCGTAAATGAGATAACGGACGATATAAGAGCATCCGCAGGCGACACATCATCCAAAGTAGGCACCGGCGGGATGAGGACGAAGATACGCGCAGCGGAGATATGTCATGAGGCGGGATGCAACATGATAATCGCGTCCAGTGATGTTGAGAACGTGATCGAGAGGATAATCTCCGGCGAGGAGATCGGGACGATATTCCTGGCCGACAAGAAAGAAAGGAAAAAAAGCAGGTGGATACGCTATGCGCATGCGTCCGGGTCCATAGAGGTGGACGAAGGAGCAAAAAAAGCATTGGCGAAGCACGTAAGCCTTTTGGCCATCGGTATAAAGGCGGTGACGGGACGGTTTGACAGAGGGGACGTCGTTAACATAACATGCGGCGGAAAAATAATCGCGAAAGGTATCCCGGATTATAATTCCGATGACATCTCAAAGATCAAGGGACTTCACAGCGATAAATTGGAAGAGGCCCTCGGGCACAAGAATTATGATAATGTGATCAGAAGTGAGAACATCGTTCTGATGTGAGCATCGCGGCGCATGCCGCCGGCCATCCGTGATGCCGGCACAGCGGCCGGGCATAATGTCATATTTATAATTAACCGAGGACGGCACCGGACGATGCCTCCGTGGCGCATTATATTCATGACATCTCAAAAAAAAACAGATCTACGCGCGCTCTCAGTGAGAAATGATCGCCGTTATTTACGGCTGATTAATAAACTCAGACAGAATAACAAAACATATACCGCAACCCTCTTGGCCGCAGCGGCCATGTGGGTCACCAGGTGAGAGAAATGAAACCAAAGACGAAAGGGAGAGGGAGGAAGATGGAGGGCAAAGCAATTCTTTCATTGATGGTCGCGGCCATGTTCGTAGTGACAGCATTCGCGCTGTTCACTGCGGCCGACGATGATGATGAAGGATATGTGCTCGGAGACATACCATACACGAAGATAGGTACCGCGGCGGACCTCGCGAAGATAGGGAACGATGCGATGTTCCCGCTGAACGGGAAATATCTGCTTACCGCGAACATAACACTGCCCGATGATTTCCTGCCGATAGGCATCAACAGTGTCGACCCGTTCACCGGCCTGTTCAACGGCGGAGGCCATACGGTGACGTTGCCTGCATACTACGCAGCGATATCGGACAGCGATGCCAAAGAAATAGATTCCATCGGCCTCTTCTCATACATCAAAGGGGCAACGATACGCGACCTCGGTGTGAGCGGGAGCATAGGGATCGACAAGCTCATAGAAGGAGCGGGAACACAGAGCCTCACCGTACTGTTCGTGGGAGGCATCGTAGGTTATGCCGAGGATTCAACGATAAAGAGATGCTACAGCGAAGTGGACATAGACGCATCATGTACATCCAAAGATAAGACCGGGGTCGCAGCAAGCGGCCCGGCGGTGACCGGGGCGGCAGGGATAGTATGCTACGCGAAGAACACATCGATATACGATTGTTATGCCACAGGGAACATATCTTCAACGACCGACGGGGCCGGAAGCTTCGCATCAGATGCGATAGCGGCGACAGGCGGAATAGCGGGCAGGATGGACATCGGTCATGACTCGCTCATCAAAGACTGCTACTTTGTCGGGACCACTGAAGCGGAGGCGAACCTGCACGGTACGTCATGGAGCGACCCTACGAGAGAGGGCGAGGAATGCCGCGCAGGCATAGTTGCGTTCGTAGAGGAGGGATCACGGCCCAACTCGCCGGTGATACAGCACTGCTATTATCGGGACGACGGGCTTGACACATCGATGTACACGGGTGACGTGACTGATATCCACAATGATGACAGCGGCATGAGGTCCGAGGGCGACATGATGGAGCAGGTCCCTGCTGACAGGACCGAGACCACATTCATGGAATGGGACTTCGATGATACATGGGAGTTCGACGGGAGCAACAACACCGTCTATCCGACGCTGACGTTCTCGGTCTCATCGGAGGACGACGGGGACGAGGACAAGTTGGTAGCTGCGGTAGCCATCACGGGCGTGACATCTCCTGTGGCGAATGCGGTGCCGTCAGCGGCGGTCAACGGAGGAACAGGGTTCACAGCCGTCCTTTCATGGACTCCGGCAGATGACCCGTACAATTACAACACAGTGTACACGGCAACGATAACGCTGACGGCGGCAGCAGGGCACACATTCTCCGGAGGTTACACGAACACCTCGCAGATAGCAGGATTCACTGTCAACGGGATCGCACCGGTGTTCGTCAGCAACAGCGGGGAAAAACTGTCATTCACGGTGGCATTCCCGGCGACGGCGGAAGCACCGCCGGCAGGAGGAGGAGATGACGGCTTCCCGTGGATATATGTGATAGCGGGTCTGATGGCCGCAATATTCATAGGGGCCCTGCTGTACTTCTTCCGCCGTAAGGAGTGATGTAAGAAGATGAGAAGAGAACGGATACATATGCTGGCAGCAGGGATGGTAGCGGCGATGCTCGCTGTCACGGCGTTCACGCTGCTCGCAGCGGAAGATGCGGGCGACGGCACGGTGCTGGGCGACGATCTCTTCGGATACACAGCGATATCAACGCCGGAGGAGCTTGTGAAGGTGGGCTCCACAGGAGATGATACCGGAGACTGGCCGGCCAACGGGAAATATTATCTGAAGAACGATATCGACCTAACAGGCAAGGACACCAACGGCGCCGATCCCGGGAACATGTACCCGCTCAGCAGATCCAATGATTTCACCGGAACGTTCGACGGCAACGGAAAGAAGATATTAGGAGTGGTAATTGAAGTTGAAACAGACGGCTGGGTATATGCAGGTCTGTTCGCACAAGTGTACGGGGGAACAATACGCAATCTCAGCGTCCAAGGCAGCATCACGGCGACAGCAACGGGAGGTTCGTCCGGTTATGTGGAAGGATACGCATTTGCGGGCGGCATAGCCGCCTGCCTTTGGGCGGACGGTTCCGATGCCGTGATCGAGAACTGTTCATTCAGCGGTTCCGTCAAAGCAACGGCGTCCGCAACGGCAACAACACAGAACGTAATCGCAAAAGCATATGCGGGCGGGATCACAGGGCACGTGTATGCAATGAGTTGGCTGATGACGGCGACAAAATGCCACAGCAGCGGAGATATAAAATCAAGCGCTTCGGCAGAGACGGCATCGGGCACGTTTATAAATTCGGAAGCATACGCAGGAGGTATAACAGGCGTTATCCAGTCAGATACGGGGGATCTGCAGATAGAGAGTTGTTACAGCTCCTGCGACATCACGACGGAGGCTAGGTCGGCAGGAGGCACAGGCGGCAACAAATGGATGGCGGCGGGCGGCATAGCAGGCACTGCCCTTACAAGCGGCGGGTCCGTGCGGATACTGAACTGTTACAGCACCGGCAGCATGGGAGTATCGTCACCGTCATCCGCACCGGCATTCATAGGAGGCATCATCGGAGACACAACCGTCATCAGCGGGACATTGACGGCAAAGAACTGCTACTTCACCGGAGATGCCGAAGCGGCAACGGGAGGCGACGTATGTGAAGGAGGTATCATCGGCAGAGCGTTCAAGGCGGCCATAGAGGACTGCTATTTCCTGGATGACGACGGAACCGGTCCCGACATCTGCTACACGGACAGCGACCTATCGGCATGCACGGGCGGACCAAAAACATCAGCAGAGATGAAGGCGCAGAGCACATACGATAACTGGAACTTTGACGACATTTGGGAATTCGCCGACGGAAAGAACAACGGATATCCGGTGCTGCAGTGGACGCTTGCCGCAACAGGCGGCGGTGACGGAGACGGTGACGGAGGGCCGGGCGGCGACAGCATGATGCTGTACATCGTCATAACGATAGCCTTTATAGTGGCGATAGGCATCTTGGCATACTTATTCATATTACGGCCGAAGAAGAAGATCAAATAAAAATAACATGAGAGGAAAAAGAGAACAATCAAAGGAGGAACGAACATGGGCAAAGGAATGGTGATAGGTGTCATTCTCGTTGTGGCGGTCGTGGCCGCCGCAGGATATTATTTCCTGGTCATGGACAATGAGAAGACGGTAAGCGCAGATGCGAAAGAACTTCTGCCTGATAGGTTGAATGACTGGGGCCTCGATAATACAGAAGCAGGGCCGACAGGCAGTCACATAAGGAGCAGCATAATCGGAAATTATACGATCACGCCGCCAGGCACCAAGGTGCAGATATCGATCGTTGTATTCACATCGACCTCTGAAGCCAAGGGAAGCCATGATAGGAATAAATCGGGGCTGGAAGAAGTAACGGATTATGATAAGTTCGACAACTGCTTCAAGTTCAAAGGCCTCAAGTACAGTAACGGGTGCCAGATCCTGAAGTCGAACGTTGTCGTACGGATAGAGTCATCTAACCCCCTCGGCGCGGATCTGGACAGTATTCTGACGGACATCCTGAAGAAAATAAACAACAACCTGTCCTGAGACGAACACCTTAAAGGGATGCGGCAGCGTCCCGTCTTTATTATTTTCTGAACACGATCAGAATCCAATGATCTCAAGATGTTCCAGCAGGATCTTCAATCCTATCAGTATCAGTACGATCCCGCCGGCGATCCCCGCCTTAGATCCGAAACGCGTTCCGAAGAGGCCTCCGAGCCTCGCGCCGATGACCACGACCAAGAACGTCACAAGACCGATGACGGCAACAGCAGGAAGTATATCGATGCTCAGGAAAGCGAACGAAACACCGATCGCCAGCGCATCGATGCTCGTTGCGACCGCATAAGGCAGCATCTTCGACGGAGACAACGATGTCTCGTTCTCATCATCATCGTCCTCCCTCAGACTCTCGACGATCATCTTCACACCAAGGAACACCAGCAGCCCGAACGCGATCCAGTGATCAAAGGACACGATCCTTTCTGCGAACAACGATGCGACCAGGAAACCTATCATCGGCATGACCGCTTGGAACACCCCGAACCACAGTCCGATGATGAGCGGCCCCTTCAATGTCTTGTTTCGTATATTGGACCCGAGGCATACAGCTACCGCAAAAGCATCCATCGACAGCGCAACGGCGATCAAAAGCAGTTCAATGAAGTTCATTTGATTAACCAATCCGTCAGATCAGGTAAAGTGGGCCTAACCGGGATCGAACCGGTGATCTGCGCCTTGTAAGGGCGCCGTCATAACCACTAGACCATAGGCCCGGTGCCGCCACCATCAGCGAGGAATTATAAAAAATGTTCATTCGGTCAGTATACGATGCGCTTGTACCTGCCGCCGAACAGTTTGCCCATCAGCCCACCGATCATAAGCGCCCCGCCTATTGCAGCTATAAGACTTCCCAGCAGAACGATCAGGATCCCACCCATAAGGCCGGACGCGCTTACGTCGTTCAAGGCGTCGGATACGATCGAGATCACCCCCCACATCACGATCAGGATGCCGATAATGAGCAGAACCAATCCGATGAATATCGGCATCGGCATCTTTTTTGCATCGATCGGACTGCTACCCTTACTTCTGGCCATGATGGTAAAAAGGATCATCATGTATTAAATTGTGGTTAAAAGAATAGGAAGGCGGGTCGTGACTTTAGAGGGTCACCAAGGAGGCTTTCCGTGACGGATCACATGGTAATTGTATTTATTAGCCAGAGCATTGGCGTCGAATATGTTCCACAGCCAAATTACGATACTCGATATCCCTGTAACTATGATCCCCGCGACCCCCGGCCAAGAAGATTCACCCACGAGCACTTCAAGAACAAGGACCGAAGTTACCATCATTAATATGCTGTAAATCACCACTATGCAGAGTCCGCGCACCAGCTGACCGACATATATCTGTCCGAGGCCACCCCAGAGGAATGACAACAGAGCCGCAAGACCGGCGCTTTTCTCATTATAATGAGCCGTCTGCGGCAGTCTCGGCAAAACGGCGGATCCTGCCTTGGTGCCGCACTTGTCACAATACTCATATTCCGACCCTAATTCTTTACCGCATTTCGTACAGTACATTCGCTCACTCCGAATTCATGATCAACTCAAAAGGTCGTCTGTCGGACCTCCCGACAGACGATTAAGACGGTTCCGAGAGACAAGTCTCACGGCTTCTGATCATTATTGTTATCGAATTTCGGAAGCTCCAGCATGTTATCATTCATTTTACACATCGGGCATCTTCTGTGCCATTTTATTATAGCATAGATTATCCCCGGAATGAGGAGAAAAAGGAACAATATAACTAAGACCGCATCATTCCAACTGTGTTCTGTATTCACGTTTCGTTTACAACCCGGACAATATTTTACACCCATATTATCAATAATCTTAGCATGTCCAAATATTTATTTCTTGTTATCTTGTAATATTGTTTATAGATTTTATTGGTATCAAATATCAAGTAGATAATATATGTATACACATGCCCGAGCACATCGCCGAAGCACACATGACCACAAGAGGTCAGATAGCGATACCGAAGAAGGTCAAAGAGTTACTTGACGCCAAGGACGGGGATTATATCTTATTTTATCAGGAAGGCAAAAGAATTTACATCGAGGCCGGAAAATTGGTGCCTAAGTAATACCATATATAAACGAGCCCAACAGAATTTCACTCATATGAACGGTATGCGGACATCCGTGCTCGGGATGTCGCCCTGGTCGGAAGGTTAGGTTCTTCAAGCAATTTTTCTTTCACATTGCACATATGGACCGTTTTGATATCAGCAGTAAGTGATATACAACTCAGGGCAGGCGAAGTGCATCCATCCCGATATCAAAATTTAAATCACGGGATACGATTGATGGAACGATGGAACCCGGAAAGAAAGGGGAAGGAAAGAAGACTGTCTCGTGGAGCCCCGACTCGGGCGCCGTATCTGACAGGCACCCGCTCAAAAAGGCGGCCACCCGCAATCCCTTCTGGAAATTCATATCGAAACGTGTCCCACTGCCCTTCATAATCACTGAATTCTTCTTCGGCGCATGGATGTCCTGCATCGCCATCAACCTGGTGGGCGGGTTCGCGGACCCGGAGAACCCGGCCGTCCTGTTGTATGCGATATCGGCGGCGTACATGGTGAATATAATATGGGGGATCATAGACGGCTGGTCATACAATCTTTGCACCACGATAGCCCTGTCGGAGGACGACCGTTATCTGTACAGATTATTGAAGAACAGGAATGATGCCGCCGCAAAGGAACGCCTCATCGCATCGCTGGATTCCGGGCCGGCGCGTCATCTGGGCATCACCGAAAAAGAAAACCTCCTGGAAACGATCCTGGCATCGGACCCGGATGTGCATCCGAAGAAGGTATACCGGTTCAAGAAGTTCGATTACGGCGTCATGGCGGCATTCCTGATGATAGACGTATTCGTTGCCACGTTGACGGTACTGCCGTTCATAATACTGAACGACATCAGCACGGCAATGCTGTTCTCACGGTTCGTTACAATATCGGTGTTCGCATGCGTCGCTTACGTCTCGGCGAAATATATGAACCGGAACTGGATATTCTGGGTTGCGATAATGTCCGCGCTGGGGATATTCATCGCAGAGGCGACATTCCTTTACAGCTGACCGTTGCGTCTGAACAGCAACGACAGGGATGTATGCATGATGCACGCTGAGATATTCTTTTAAGCAACCTCTGATCTGACAGGCGGCGTACCGACCGAAGAGGTCACGCTCATAAGCGCATCGGAATGATCAGCTGTTCAGCCCTGTGTGACAACTACCTTGCCGTTCCCCGAAAGGGTGTCGTAGGTGTACGTAACTTCGTACTTGCCGCCATGCACATCGATCTTCGTGTTAACGAGCCCCATCTCCTTGTCCTGATTGAAGATGAAGACCTTCAGCGTATGCGACCCCTCGCTCAGCGTGGTGTCAAGCGACCTGTCCGGTTCTACCTTGAACCTATCTTTGTCGTCAACGATGACATCGATAGGCCCCTGCAGTGTCAGTTTCTGTGAAAGGCTCCTTTTAAATTTGAAAATAACGTTTCCCATGTTAGGTCCCTCAACACTGAAAACAATCTTTATCTTTAAAAAGATTAGTGTAATTATTGACTTAACAGCTATAATTTTTCGGAACCGCTCATGTTAGGCATCAGTGGGCATATGCGGCCGATGAAGCGGCCAAGAACCTGAAAAAACTGAAAGAGAAGGTGAACGCCGAAGAAATGGGAGAGCCATCTTTCATGGCCGTTATAACAGCATCACATCATGCGTACCGTCGTGCTGACGGGGTATATGTGATACCGATAGGCAGTCTCAGGGAATGAGTCTTCCGATGAAGCATAATTCAGAGAGTGGGCCTATCCGGATTTGAACCGGAGTCAATGGCTCCCAAAGCCACAAGTATACCAGGCTAGCCCATAGGCCCACGGAAGTGAGCATGCGGAGATGATTATTAACATTTCGCATGCTCAGAATATTTTTCTGAGCTCATCAACAAGGAGCCGGACCGCATTCCCGCGGTGCGATATTTTGTTCTTCTCGGTGACGGGGATCTCGGCGAACGACCTTCTGCCGTCTTGGCTGAATATCGGGTCGAATCCGAAGCCTTCCGTTCCCGCTTCTTTTTTCAGTATGATCCCGTCACATCTTCCCAGGACGATGATGTCCTTGCCGTCGATGTTGCATCCTATGCAGCATCGGAAGTCGGCGCTCCGTTCATTCACGTTATCCATCAATTTCAATATTCCGGAGTTGCCGATGGCCTTCAGCGCATAAGCGGAAAATACCCCCGGGAATCCGTTCAGCGAGTCAATGAAAAGACCGGAATCATCGATGATGAAATCCGATATGCCGGCGCTTTTCAGACAGCGCATCCCGTTCCCGACGACCTCAGTAAGATCCGATGTCTGGATCTCATCGTACGGGATCCTTACATGCTCAGTTCCGATACCGAATGATGATAACGCCTCCCGATACTCACGGACCTTCCCAGGGTTGGAGGTTATGATCTTAAGGATCATGTATACCTTCCTCTGTTGCGTATATCATCGACGCGCCTGAGCACATTTCCCGCATCTTTCATATGTTCCGCATAGGACGACATGATATCCGTGATGCAATCATCGAGACCGGAATGGGCGGATGTGAACGCCCTCTGCAGCAGATGAACATCAACCCCCAGGTCCTCGATCTCCGCCAGCGTTGTTCCGAGGGACATGTCCAGTAAGCATATCTCCCCGTCAGGCATGAGTATCATATTGGAGGTGGTAAGGTCGCCGTGCGATATCCTTCCGTTGTGCAGTTCTGCAATTATTTTACCTATCTTCCCGCATAACTCCTTTGCGCCGGACGGCTCTTCGTCAAGCACATCCTTCACTTTGCGGCCGGTGACGAATTCCATCGTTATGTTGCATGCGTTCACATCGATATCATAGATCACCGGCGTCCTGACCCCGAGCTTCCGCGCCTCTATCATTATGCGCGCCTCGTTCTTCGTCCTCGATGAGCGCAGCCGCATGTCAAGCTCGGAATGCCGGTAGCTTTTAGGCGTCCTGGTCTTGACAACCGCCTCGCGGCCGAGATACTTCGTTCTGTACACGGTCGCTTCCGCTCCGCACCCCAATATATCCCGTTCGCGCATGATACGATGATAACTCATCCCTCTAAATATTTATTACCGCGCAGAAGGCAACAACTTTTTCAATAGCTTGCGGTTTATTATCGCGTGAACATCATGAAACGTATTCCTATAATGTGTCCGTCCATTGACAATCTTCTGAACGGCGGCATTGAGAACGGAAGCGTCACGATGCTTTACGGAGAAGCGGGCACCGGAAAGACGAACATATGCTTGCAGATGGCGTACAATGTCGCAAGATCGGGAAAAAAGGTCGCCTATATAGACACCGAAGGACTCTCTGCGGAAAGGATCGGGCAGATATTCGTCGATGAATCATATTCCAAGGACCTTCTGGTATTTCATGCGCACAACTTCGACGAACAGAGCTACGGGATAACGCAGGCGGCAAGACAGGCCGAGTCCGATGCAGTGGGCCTGATAATAGTTGATTCCATGACCATGTACTATCGTCTCAGGTCGGATGACAGTTCGGTGCGCAACGAACTGGTAAGGCAGATGGAGATACTTCTGAGCACCGCAAGGAAGAATGATGTCGCCGTTCTGATAACGTCTCAGGTGTACACCAACATAGGAACGGGGACGTTCGAGTTCCTCGGCGGGCACGCGATACAGCATAACGCGAAAACGATAATCAGACTGGAAAAAAGAGCGAGCGGGAAGAGAGCGGCCGTCATAGTCAAACACCGCAGCCTTCCGGAGGGAAGGTCAGCATTGTACCGTATCGTTCAGACGGGCGTGGAAGATTAAACGTCCCTTTTCATCGCGAACTCCGCAAGCGCGATCATGAACTCCTTGTCATCGCTGTCCTTCAGAACATCGAGCTTCTTTATGGCGCGCTTCGTGTAGTCCGTTGCCATCTCAATGGCGAAGTCAACAGAGCCGGCATCCTCCATTATCTTCCTCGCCTTTCGGATGTCCTCTTCGGTAGCATCCATCTTCCCGAGGACGGAGCGGAATTCCCTCATAATATTCTCATTCTTTATGTTCTTCAATGCGTGCGTCACCATCACGGTGCTCTTTCCTTTACGCACATCGTTGCCCACGGATTTTCCTAACTTCACAGGATCGCCGACCAGTCCCAGGACGTCATCGAACATCTGGAACGCGACCCCGAGAAGCATAGCGTACTCATGCACAGCATCCACCGTCCTCTTATCGGCGCCGCCTATCATCGCACCGCCGGCCGCACCGGCCGCAAAGAGGACACTCGTTTTTAGACGGATCGTCTCAATGTACTCGTCCATGGTGACCTCTTCACCATTCTCGTTGTTCACATCCATCTGCTGTCCGCGGGCAAGGTCCCATACAGCTCTAGTGACGACCTTCAGCACATCACGCACCACGCCGTCAGGAACATCAAGCTGCGCTATGACCTCGAACGCTCTTGCGAACAATGCGTCACCGGCGAGTATCGCCGTCGGGCCTCCGTACTTCACGTGGATGGTGGTCATGCCGCGGCGTTTCTCATCACCGTCCATGTAGTCGTCGTGTATCAGCGTGAAATTGTGGATGTATTCAATGGCGACGGCCAGCGGCATCGCTTTATCCTTATTGCCGCCGACCGCGCCCGCTGCGGCGAGCACCATAGCCGGTCTCATCCTCTTCCCTCCGGCCTGCGGATATTGTACGGTTGCTTTCATCAGGTTATCCGGTTTCTCGGGAGGCAGGAACTCGTCTATCGGGCCGTCAAATCTCTTCGAGTACTCGGAAAGTATCTTCTTCACATCCATCATATCTGATCCATCCATTCTTTAGTTCTTCCGAGGACGACATATTTCGCCGATGCCAGCCCCCTGATGTCCGCAGAGCCGGTGAGCAGCATCGTAGCTTTCATCTCCTCCCGTATCATCGTCAGTCTTTTCTTCACCGCATCGGCCGATACCATCGCATCCTTCAGTATCAGGTTGGCCGCGCCTGCGCAGCATGCCCCCAATGCTATCGATGAGGCAGCATGAAGGCCGTTCATTATTCCGCCGCTTGCGATCACCGGTATGTCCTTGCTCACGGACATAAGGGAGACCGGGGAAGGTATCCCCCAGTCGGAGAACGTTCTGCCTATCGATCCCCTTATGTGATCCTTTTTAGCGATGGCACGGTGCATCTCGACCATTGAGAAACTAGTTCCGCCCATCCCGGCGATGTCTATTCCCTTTACACCTATGCCGCTCAGTCTTTTTGCGGTCTTCGGAGATATCCCTGCCCCGGTCTCTTTGACGATAATAGGATATTTACGGGCGATGCTCCGTATCGCATCGAAGCAGCCGTATGAGTTCGTGTCCCCTTCCGGCTGTGCAACTTCCTGTAAGAAGTTCAGATGGATCGCCATGACGTCTGCGGAGATGAGGTCCATGGCCCCGCCGATATCATCATCAGTGAACGCCTTCTTTCTCTTCTGCGGTACAAGTTGCGGCGCGCCCATGTTCCCTATGATCAACGGAACATCGAAATCCTTTATCACCGCATAGCTTTCTTTGTCCACATTTTCAACAGCCGCCCTCTGGCTGCCCACGCCCATCCCGGCACCCAGGTCGGCGCATGCTTCGGCGATGTTCGCATTTATTTTCTTTGCGCCCGGAAACCCTCCGGTGATGGCGGTGACGATGAACGGAAATCTCAATCTTTTTCCGAGGACCGTCGCACCGAGATCGATGTCATCCGAGTTCACATCGGGAAGCGCCTCATGGATGAGCCTTATGTCATCCCAGTAGCAGTGGTCCTGCGTGACCTTCTCATTGGCGCATATCTCTATGTGGTCCGCCTTCCTTTCCTTCATAAGCGTCATCTCATTTCCTCGCTCTTGTGCATATCACTTTCTTTCCCGTGAGCAATTCTTCCAATCTTCCGTCTACCGTACCGTTCACGAGTATACAATCCCTGCCGTCCGAACACATGTCAAGCATAGTTCTCATTTTAGCGTGAACGCCCCCCGTGACGTCCGCCACGGTCATCTCCGGAGGTATCCGGTCAAGGGCATCGCGGTCCACGTCCGTTATGAGCTTCGCGTCCTTCGATACCTTGGGGTCACGGTCGTAGAGGCCGTCGATATCGGAAACGAAAACGACAGCCTCCGGTTCGAATAATATTGCAAGGGATCGCATCACCGCATCGCCGGAACATATCCCGAACCCCTTCTTCCGGTCGAGGACGACATCGCCGAACATCACCGGCATGATTCCAAGTCTCACATATCCGCGGAGCACCTCATCATCATTTATCAGAAGTTCGTTGTCATCCATGACAAAGCATGAGCCCGTAGGCACAGAAACGGACGGGATCCCCGCGCTGATCAGTTCGCTTACGATCATGCCGTTCAGTTCCCTGACATCACGTGATACCTTAGCGACGGCATCTATCTGGCCGTTGTTCATATGTCCCTTCTGCAGCTCGAACTCTTTCGCAAGAACGTGACCGAAGGACCCGGCACCGTGAACTATGATCACTTCTTTTTTTGACCCCTTTATCTCCCGGCACAGTCTCGATACAATATCCTTGTTGAACCGTTTGTACGCGGATTTATCGGTGATCACACTTCCGCCGAGCTTGATCAGTATCATCGCACGCTCATTGATGTACGATATTAAAATTTAGTTACGCGCGCAACGGACGTGAACGTAACAAGTGAGGGTGAGAAGTGGTTGACAGCGTTTCTGTGTTCCCGTACGCTCTCGCAATACAGTACAGACAGAGACGCAGGCGGACTTTACTACCGGGTTCGGAATGGGACCGGGTGTTACCCCGCCGCTATGGCCGTCATACCGAAATGTGGGATACAGGCCAAGTATATAATATTTATCACATCATCCTTTCAAAAACCGCAAAGCCTGTGCGCAGCATCAGCGCAGACATCCGCAGAGGTCATGACCCGCAGCAGGCTCCCGGAAGCAGACGGGCACCTGATGGCAGATCTCTTTTGCTCTGTATATCTGTGTGTCCGGGAATGTTCTCAAAAGAACATCGGTCTCATCGGCATCCAGATCGAAATAGATGATCACGTGGCCTTCTTTATCATATCTCATCTTTGATCTGATCAGGCCGATGATGTCATTGTTCTCGGTAATGCGTATGACGTTTCTCGAATCGTCTTCCGCCAAACGGTCCGCTAACATGTCCAGAAGCCTTTCCGCGCCCATTCTCCGCTCGCCCGTGAGCGTTCCGGCGTGAGGGTTCGAGATGAACGAATCGATCCTGTCCACGGTCCTGCCCGGGTTCTGTAACATATATGAAAGCATGGGCTCGCGGGATATTAAACATGATGCCGATGCAACAGCCGTTAATGGAATACCGATGCTAACGTATATCGGTCTCGTCGTGCGCCAGGACCTCGTTCCACAGATCGATCGTCCTGTGTGCTTCCTCCTCATCCATTATCTCGATGGCGAAGCCTGCGTGGACCACCACCCAATCCCCTATCTTCGTTTCCACCATTGTTATGTTGGCCTTCTTTATCACGCCTCCGAAATCTACGTCGGCGGTGTCATCATTTATCGAAACGATCCTGCCGGGCAATGCTAAGCACATGTTGCACCTTATGAACTGATTATCTTTATTATCGCTTCCGCCGGCTGGCCGTTGCATTCCTGCAACGCCTTCACAGCCGTTTCTTTATCGCAGCCGGTCTGTGACATCACAAGTTCGACGTCCTCTGCAGGTACGAAGACCCCGGCATCATCATCAGCTGACCCGAGTGGCCTGGGTTCGGGCTCTCCGTTTATCTGATACGTCTTGCTGCCCTGTACCTCCATCAGGCTGACCTCGGGGTACTTGAACACAAGCTCCTCGTTCGGCATCCTTATTATGACCTCAACGACATCCTTCAGTTCTGAATTACGGATGCCCATCTTTTTCATCGCCTGTTTCATTTGGCGCGGGTTTATCCTTCCCATTCCGGACATATAACTTCCTCATAATCGTATATTATATTAATTTTGATGCTTCAGAGAGGCCCTTACAGAACTCATGATCCCGTTGAACACGGCATCAGCCTTTGATGCATCGGGAACTCCGCCCTGTGCGAAGTCCTTCTTTCCGCCGCCCCTTCCGCCGGCGGCGGTCATTGCATCCTTCAATACGGCGGAGCAGTCCACCTCCCTCACTCCGGATGATACGATCACAGACAGCACATCCGTTCCAGAGACGAGGACGGCGACACTGCCGGAATTCTTTATCCTCTCGGCGGCATCGGTGAGCACAGCCCTATCATTGATGCTGAAGATGCTTCCGTACACATCAATCCCGTTGACCACCTCCGGGACAAGTTCGTCGATCGCATGTGACAACGCGCACCTCAATTGCACGGTCTTCGCATCATTATCCTGTTTTATGTTATATGCGGCCTTCACCGCATCCTCTGGTTTGGTGCCGAATATCTCGATCATCTGCAAACAGGTGTTGGCAAGATCCATTGAACGGGAGACAGCATCGATGCCGATCCTGAAATGTATGGCATATCCGTCCTTTCCCGCCGAGACCTTACGGTCCACGATCAGCGCACCTATCTCTCCGGTCTCCCGCACATGTATGCCGCTGCACGCTGCAACGTCCGCATCCCCTATCTCCACGACGGTCACGAGATCATCATCTATCCTTTCCATCCTAGCGCGGATGCCGTCCATATCCGGGTCATCCCTTCCCATGGTGCTCTTCACTACACACAAATTATCATTTATCGCCCTGTTCACGGACTCCTGCGCCCTCTTGATCTCCGCCCATCCGACATCCCTGTCAACGATCACGTATTTGTTCTCTGGAGATATGGATATCTTCACGATGCCGATATCCGGAACTTCCTTTTTCAGCGCCCCGAACAATAGATGTTCTGCGGTATGGCCCATCATCAGGTCATAACGTTTGTCCCAATCGACGCTGCACCATACATCATCACCGACCTTCATGCCGTGTCCGGGGACGCAGTGCATGATCACATCATCGACAGCCTTCACATCTGTGACATCAAGGCCGCATATCGTTCCTCGGTCGCTTACCTGCCCCCCTCCTCCCGGATAGAACGCTGTGGCGTTCAGCGACACCCAATCATCATCCACGGAAGTGACGGTGCCTTCGAATTCGAAGACGTACGCATCCCGTTCGTATATCCTGATCATCATGAATGAATGCACATTGCCCTTAATAAACACGCGAGTGCATGCTTTTTAATATAATGCGACGTTAACGAGGTAGATTCGAAATTCTACTTATGTGGATGAGGGATTCTGATGAGAAGGACACATAACTGCGGAGAGTTACGTCAGGCGGACATCGGGAAGAAGGTGTGCATGCAGGGCTGGGTAAGATTCTCCAGGGATCACGGAGGCGTGGAATTCATAGATCTTGCGGATGCATACGGGATAACGCAATTGGTCTTCGACCCGGAGGACATAACCAGCGGTGCCGACAAGAACAGCATCTCCGAATCGTTAAGGTCATTCACAAGGGAGTCCGCCGTCTCGGTGGACGGCATAGTAAGGAAGAGGATAGAGGGGACCGAAGACCCCAAGAACAGGACCGGCGAGGTCGAGGTACTGATAACGAAGGCGGAAGTGCTCAACAGATCGAAGGCGCCGCCGTTCGAACTCGGGGACCAGAAAGAGGGGGTGCTTCCCGGAGAGGAGATAAGGCTCAGGTACAGATATCTGGACCTGAGAAGGACGGAGATGATCGAAGCGCTAAGATTCAGGCACAGGTTCATCTCAGCGGCCCGCGAATATCTGGATAAGAACGGGTTCGTGGAAGTCGAGACACCGATGCTCACCAAGAGCACACCGGAAGGTGCAAGGGATTTCATAGTTCCTTCGCGCGTACATCCGGGAACGTTCTACGCGCTGCCGCAGTCGCCGCAGCTGTTCAAGCAGATGTTGATGATGGGCAGCATGGACCGTTATTATCAGGTTGCGAGATGCTTCCGTGATGAGGACTCCCGTGCGGACCGTCAGCCGGAGTTCACGCAGCTCGATATGGAGATGTCATTCGTTGACATGAAGGACATCCAGGAGATGATAGAAGGTCTCGTGGTCCACATCTGGAAAAAGATATACAACAAAAAACTGAAGGCGCCGTTCAGAAGGATATCGTTCGACGAAGCAATGAACAAATACGGTTCCGACAAACCAGATCTGCGGTACGGGCTGCCGATGGTCCATATAACGGATATCGTCAAAAATGCGCCGTACGAGATATTCCAGAATGTCCTTTCGAAGGGCGGGGCGATCGTTGGATTGAACGTGACGTCGGACCTTAGGATGAAAGACGGCGAGGACAGTATAGGAAGGAACGAGATAGACCGTCTGATCCATTTCGTGAAGAAGAGCGGACTGGGAGGCATGACGTGGATGCGGGCAACAAAGGACGGCCTGGACAGCAACATCGTGAAATACTTCACCCCCGACGTCCTTTCAGAACTGAAGAAGGAAATGGACGTCAAGGAAGGCGATCTCTTGTTGCTACTGGCAGGGCCGAAGAGGAACGTCCTTGAGACGGGAGGCCTCCTTAGAAAGAAGCTCGCGGAGGACCTCGGATTGACGGATCCGGATGATTTCCTGTTCGCGTGGCTGGTCGACTGCCCTATGTTCGAGACAGACCCGGCATCGGGGAAGAAGGATGCGTTCCACCATCCGTTCGTGATGCCCACGACGCCGCTGGACATCGAGAACGTAGGCGGCGCGTCGTTCGATCTGATACTGAACGGCAGTGAATTGGGAAGCGGGTCGCAGAGGATACATGACCCGGAGGTCCAGAGGAAGATATTCAAGATGTTAGGCCTCTCGGACCAGAAGATAGAGACGGACTTCGGATTCTTCCTGGAGGCGCTGGGATACGGCGCCCCGCCGCACGGCGGCATCGCGTTAGGTCTCGACAGAGTGATAAGCATCCTCCTTCACAGGGAGACGATACGTGATGTGATAGCATTCCCGAAGAACAAGAAGGGACAATCATTACTGGACGGTTCACCGCAGAAAGTGGACGACGAGAAGTTAGAAGAACTGCAGATACTGTCGATAGCGATAGATGACATCAACATAGAAGACATCGAATGATCCGATCTCTGTTCAGGGTCCGTTCCCTGAAAGGCCCACGTCAGAGCATCTCATCCAATATCCTTTTTGTCGCTTCCACGATGTCCGATGATGAGTATGCGCCGCCCGTTTGCTTCATGACCGCGCCGATCACCCTGTTGGCGGCCTTCTCGTTCTTGCGGTAATCATCAATAACGGAAGGATTGTCGGAAACGGCCTTTCTTATCAGCGCATCAAGGTCTGCACCGTTCTTCTCCATGTCGCTCAGCGTTCCGCCGGTTATGAACGCTTTAAGCCTCATGGAACACTCGACGTCATTGATCATTTTGTTCTTGTATTGAATGATGATATCAGTCAACCCGTCTGTTCTTCCGGGCATCTGGCTCTCCAGTATCTTCCAATTGGAACTTATGGGTCCAGCGACCCATTTCACTGCGTTCTCCGTATCCGCTTTCCTGGCGATGTGCTCAAACAATTCCGCCAGTTTCATGGAGGTGTTGATGATCTGCTTCGCCATCTTCTCCTCGATGCCGAACTCCTTCTGAAACCGTGACACCATGCCCTGAGGACTCTCTTTTGTGACGATATCCCCAGCGATGCCCTTCACGTTTATCACGCCGAGGTTCGGTTCAAGGACATACGCATAGTCCCCGGCGAATTCCTTTTTCCTTGCAGCGGTCGTGACCTTCCGTTCTTCGTCATAATGTCTCGTCTCCCTTACGATCTTGCCGCCGGACTGCAGCACCTTCGTCTGTCTGACCGCTTCGTAGGTAAGCGCCCGCTCCACATTCTTTAGGCCGCTGACATTCTTGACCTCGCATCTTTCCTTTCCAACGGATATGTTGCAGTCGCACCGGATGCTCCTCTCCCCGTCGTCCGGGAGATCAATGACATGGCGTATGTCCTTCAGCAAAGAGGTAAGGAACTCCCTTGCCTCCGCAGGAGATGAGATGTCCGGGTCCGTGACGATCTCAACGAGTGGCATCCCGCTCCTGTTGTAGTCGATCAAAGCACCGTCACCGGATTTGGTCATGCTTCCCGGATCCTCTTCCAAGTGCGCTTCCGTGATGCCTATCGGTTTCTTTCCAAGATGATACACTCCGTTTCTTCCGATGGGGGTCTCGTACTGCGTTATCTGATAATGTCTGCATAGGTCGGGATAGAAGTATATCTTCCTGTTGAACCAGATGACATCGGGGACGGTACAGTTGAGAAGCCTGGCCAGTTTGATCCCTATTTCCACGGCGGCCTTGTTCAGGGACGGCCTTGTGCCGGGCATCCCCATGCAGCCGGGGCATATGTGCTCATTGGGCCCCTCTGCGCCGGTGGACGGGCAGGAGCAGAACATCTTCGACCTCGTGGGAAGCTGAACATGTATCTCAAGGCCTATCTTCATACCGACACCTCCGGCCTCTTCATTGGGAACATCTTTTCCCATTCTTCCGCCGCCGATATGAGGACGCCCTCATCCCAATGGTCGGAGGTCAGCTGCATGCCTGCCGGCATGCCGCCGGAGTAGCCGCACGGAACAGAGAGGCAAGGAAGGCCGCAGAACACCGGAGGTACGGCGAAACGGCCGGTGACGTACCGGTCAACGGAACTCATCCCCTCGATATCGCTGAAATTCGGAGCAACGGACGGCATGCTTGGTGTGACTATGACATCATGCGTCCTCAGTACGTCCTTGTGATCCTCCAGCAGAAGCTGTCTGATGCCCAGGGACCTAAGGTAAAAGGCATTCCTGTTCTCACCGGAGGTCATAAGCGCACCCATGATGCTCCTGAGCTTCGCCTCTCTGCCGAAATACCTGCTTCGGAATGATACGAAGTAGTCATTGAAAGGTAACGACAGATCCCCATCCTGCTTCCCGACCCTCATGCCGCAGTACGTGACAAGGTTTGTTGCGGTCTCGGTCACGGACAGGATATAATGCGCCGGAAGGGCATATCTCAGGGAAGGCATGTCAACATACTCCACATCAACGGACATCCCTCTCAACACATCCAGTGAATCATCGAACGCTTTGCGGACATCTTTGCCGACGCCGTCGGTGATACCCTTCGGCACCGCCGCCGACCTGAGCTTCTTACCCAATTTCAATACGGGCTGCACCGTTGACACAGGGTCCATACGATCCTTCCCGGATATGACCGGAAGGCATTCCCTCAGCATACTGCTCTTTGATGCAAGCACGCCTATCGACCCCATTGAGCTCACGGAGTCGATCTGCCCGTACCGGGACACACGTCCATGCGTCGGTGTCAATCCGAATATCCCGCAGAATGCCGCCGGCGATGTTATCGAACCGCCCGCGGAGGTTCCGAGCGCGACATGGTCGTCAAGCACCGCAGCGGCACATGCCGCCCCTCCAGACGAACCGCCGCACGATCTTCTGATGTCGAACGGGTTCCTAGGTACCTCCGGGCCGGTCGTTGTGAACATGCCGAACCCGAACTCGTCCATGTTAGTTTTGCCCACAAGCGAACGGCCGACCGCTTTTAAGCGGGAGACCGCGGTGGCATCGAATACGGGACGGTAGCCTTCAAGCACCCTCGACCCGGCGGCAGCTTGGAAGCCCATGGCGGCGATGTCATCAGATACCGAGAATTCAGGGCCGTCATCAGGACGGGCGGCGGTCTCGCTGAACATCCGATACCGTTCGTTGATGATCCGGTGGCGGGTCATACTATCTTCGGCCCCCTGACGAATCCGTTGTATGTGCTCATGTTCCTGAGGATATGACCGACGTTATCGTCAACCACTGGAACATCATCCCTGAGGGCATCGGACACGCCGACGGGATCGAAACATAATGAGTTGCAACTCGGAGCGTCGTTCAGGGCATTCAGAAGATCGAATATCTTGTCAATATCCTCACTGAATCCCACCCGCTCCTCATCGGTAAGTTCGATGCGCGCAGCACCCGCCGCGCGCTTCAGCATATCCGTATCCATGACATCTCCATCCTGCCACATCACAAACAAGTCTTATCTATTTTTCTTAACCGGAAGCGCATAACACAGGTGTCCGGCTGCTGTTGTTGTAGAGATATCTTATTAAAATTTAATTTCATATCAATACTCAGTGTTATATAGCTACAATCGATATACCAGACCATCAACACTCAGAATAAACGTTGGGGAGAGTATATGATAAAGAACAGAACAATCATGAAAAACAAAAAGGTCGTGATACCGATGGCCGCATTGGCGATAGCATTCGTCATCACAGCGGCTTTTTTCGCGGCCCCCGCGCTCACGCAGGGCGATGACCAGGC
Source organism: Methanomassiliicoccaceae archaeon (assembly GCA_031285205.1). GTDB lineage: Archaea > Thermoplasmatota > Thermoplasmata > Methanomassiliicoccales > Methanomethylophilaceae > Methanomicula. Next base: position 24,863 of record JAITWO010000042.1, read on the forward strand.
AATATCGTCCGATGGTAGATTCCAGACGTCATCTGACGGCCTGTATTATTATAAGACAACGTCAGGATATGTGCAGATATCGGACGGCCACGTGTGGAAGCTGGGAGAAGAAGTAAAGATCCCGTCGATAGCATGGGACCAATGGAACAACAAATACACAGTTACCGGGATCGGGACGGCAGCATTCGAAGGGCATTATGCGATGACCTCCCTGATCCTTCCTGACACGATCAGATACATCCAGGATAATGCGTTCTATTTCTGCTTCAGTCTGACATCGGTGACCGTGCCTTCGTCGCTGACATACATCGGAAATGAGGCGTTCGCATACTGTTACGGCCTCTCCGCACTGGCGCTGCCGGATTCTTTACTCGGTTCCATAGGGGATAATGCGATACCGTCCGAGACCACGCTAGTGTATTACAGCGGCGCATCCGCAGTGACAGCATCGCTCGGCAGCGACGGAACGATGTATCTCGACATCGTGGTGCCGGACGGAGTGAAGATACTGAGCATCGATGTCAAGGACTTCGACGGCAATGAAATATCATCTGCGGGTGCCGACGGTCTTTGGTCGTTCTCCACAGTATACGATGTGCCGATATACACAGTCGACGTACTGACGGACGAATCCACGGATACAAAGGATCCCGGAGATGAGCCCGGAGATGAGCCCGGAGATGAGCCCGGGGACGAAACGCCGGAAAGGCCGCGCGGGTGGGCATGGTGGCTGATCCTCATCGCTGCCATACTGATGTTCTCCATCATACTCCTGGGAGGCATGTTCAGGCGCAAGAAGAAGTAAGGCGAATAAAGGAAACAGATTAAAAACACAGGGGGGACACCCCCTCTTTTTTATGAATGCGGTTGCGTTTTAACACAGGATGTCTCTGAAAGTTATTATAAGCTGAAAAGCGATAGACCGACGATAATATGGCTGACCTCGAAAAACAGCTCAGTGACGGCATGAAGGCCATGGACGAAGGCGATTTCAAGAAAGCATACAGCAAGTTCAAGAAACTCGCCGAGGACTTCCCGAAAAGCGCGGAGGCATGGTTCCTCAGAGCGGACACCGGAAGGATGGCATCTGGTATGTTTGGTGCCAAGATAGCCGACGAAGAGATAATGACGTCATACAAGAAAGCGATCGAGCTTGATGCGGAGAACTGCGAGTATTATGCGGAATACGGCGCGTTCTGCATCGAGATAGGAAAATACGACGAAGCGGAAAAGGCGTACAACGAAGCTGCGGAACTGGACAGCGCCGAATCGCCGAGGTTCTTCTCAGAGTTCGCAACAAGCTATTACAACAATGTGCTGGCAAAATACGGAGAGATAATGGACGACCCAAAGGCAAGGGCGCCGTACGCTAAGAAAGCACTGCTGTACATGCTCAAAGCGCTGGAGATGGAACCGGAGGAGGCGAAGAGTCTCCTCTGAATTATTTATCGACTCCCTCTCAGGGATCCGAGCGTCGTCTGTATCTCCGCAAATGCGTTATGCTTGTGTATGGATTCCTCTGATTCGCTCCTTACCGTCAGGAACACCTCGTCCGGAAGGTCCCAGTATTTTTCAACGATCCTTTTCAATACGTCACGAACAACGTCCTCGACGAACTTGGGATTATTATGGGCGTTGATGACAACGGCCGCCTCATCATCCCTTTTCAGTATCTCGTACGTCGGTGATGAAAAAGACAGCTCCACAATATCAATGAGGTCATTGGCCTCGATGTTCACATTCTCTTCCATTGTGACGGAGACGGTACAGATATTGCGCTGATTGTGCGACATCACCGCAACACTGCCTTTGCAATCCAGCGCGTTACCGACGGTCTCCTGGGCGCACGGGCATGCGGTCATGCCTATGACCTCAACGCCAAGCGTCTTCAGTAGCCCCTTCCCGCGGACCGCGGAAGCCTCACCGACGAGCGTGTGCACCTCAAGCGTGTCCCTTCCGATGGGAGTCTTATTATTTCTGAAGTATTCGGCAATTATCATGACATCTGCGGTGTCAGCATATTCATGTCTGTCCAGAAGTTTTCTGCAGATGTTCACCGCCAGCGTCTCGATCCCGGACACGGGGCTGCGGACGCTCTCATTCACGACCTCACCGAGGACCTCAAGGTTCCGTGAAAGATGAGATCCTCTCTGCTCCGCAGGAAGGTCCACGAACACATCTATCGTACAGTTGAGGGTGTCGTTTATGAGTGCGATATCCTCATCCCGTTTTATGCGCACAGGTTTTCTCACACCGGTGACGCCAACCCTGGTCAGCCTGAATCCGGTGTCTATCCGTCTGCTCTGAACATCGCATTTGTTGGACATATGGTCCGGTCCATATGCGCGATATGACTTAAAGTCATGCATATCAACCATTATTGTGGTTGTTGATGACAGAATATGAACTCACCAAGGCGTTGATCGTCATCGTTCCTCAAAGTGCGGAACATGACTAAATAAACAGGATACCATAGGGTGCCGATGTTCTGCGGAGTGGATGAGGCAGGCCGCGGGCCGGTGATGGGTCCGCTGGTGGTCGCTGCTGTTTTTGTTGATGACGATGAATCGTTAAAAAAAATAGGCGTGAAGGATTCAAAGAAACTGTCGCCGGCATCGAGGGAAAGGATGTACGATATGATAATCAATGTCGCAGATCACAGGGTGATCATTCTGTCGGCAGAAGAGATCGATTCGGAACGGGAACATCATTCACTGAATGAGATAGAGTTACGGATGTTCGCCGAGGCCGTTTCAGGAACAGATGTGTCCAGGGTCTACGCGGACTGTCCTGACGTGAATATATCATCATTCTCATCATCCCTGTCACTGATGCTGACGGGAACGAAGGTCACGGCGGAGCATAAGGCCGATGACACATACCCGGTGGTATCGGCGGCATCCATAATCGCAAAGGTGACAAGGGACCGCAGGATAGAGGAAATAGCAAAAGAATTCGGGAGAGATATAGGCAGCGGTTACCCGAGCGACCCCGTGACCGCGGAGTTTATCGCTAAATGGATAAAGGAGAACGGGAATCCGCCTCCACATACCCGGCGTTCATGGGAGACGGTCAGGAAGATGATGACCTTACATAAGAACAAAAAGATCACGGACTGGTGAAAAAATGACGATGCACGGACCCATTCAGGAAATGATAGACAGATTCCACAGGAAAGTAGAGAGAGATGAGAAGGTCCGTGATAAATTGAACGGCGTCGTGAAAACGATAAACATAGACCTCGGGGGCGAATCGTATTCCATGAGGCTCGACAATGCGCACATATACGATTACAAAGAGGGCATGACCGACAGCGCGGACATACTGTTCACATCAACGCCCGAGAACCTTAAGAAGATGATAGACGGAGACCTCAGGCCGATGAAGGCATACATCACCAGAAAGTTCACCGTCAAAGGGAAGATAGAGGATCTGATGCACCTCAAAAGCCTGTTCTGAGCATTCCCGAAGCGTCACATCAGCACGACCGTAAAAGATGTCAGCAAGGGAGGCCCATTATGTTGACACATATCGCGGTTTATAAAGGCCCCTCATTATCCTTTCTCCCATCATACGTAAGATGGCATTCAGTAAAAAAGAGCCAGATCTTTGATTTCAATGATCATGCGCGTATTTCTGTCAACAGCCGCGGACGAAGATACGCGCTATGCAAAATATAAATACGACATAGGATTAGGTGCCATCACAGCGAGGTGGGGTAGCCAGGATATCCCGTCGGGCTCATAACCCGGAGACCGGTCGTTCAAATCGACCCCTCGCTACCACCTTATCCCACGGTCATGATCCAAACTGTGGCCGAAGGCCTCATTCCTTGATCTTCTCAAGCTTCTTATCCATAATGGATATGTCATTCACGTAGACGTTCTCCGGTTCCTCAAGGTCGTCGAGGCATCCTAACCAGTATACCACAACGCCGGGTCCGAAGAGGTTGGTGTAAGGTATGAGCTGTTTTTTGGAATTGTACCGGAACTCGGTGTTATCGCCGAACGATGCTTTGCTCTCCACCCAATAGATCTTCTTGCCGTTGTACATCATCGGTTCGTCCAGCAGGGCATCGGGTGTCTTCTCATAAACGCCTCTGAGGTCCTCTTCGGTCCTGTATTTTATGCCCTGGCCGTCAAGCCACTGGTGCAAAAGGGATTCGCCCCAGAGTCCCCGCTGCCTCTGCATCTCATTACCTTCCGGCGAGTACACGAGGTCCGCTTTCCGTACCTCCTTCACCTCATCCCTGACATCCTTGCTCTGGAGGCTGTCCGGTTCGTTTATGTACCCCCAGAACTCCTTCCTTGAGGCGCCGTCCTCCATGAAGATGAACATCGCAGTGAGTATCGGAGGGAATTTCCATCTCTCCGCTATCTGTAGCAATGTATGTCCCCTTTTCCAATCCTTTAGCATACGGCCGGTGTTCTGTTTGACCACGTAGAACCTTTTCTTGACTTCCCGGGTCATCTTCTGTGTGAATATCGATATCAGCATCTCGCGGTCATACCCCTTGGACGCCATCTTTTCAATGTCCTTCGAGCCGTTCAATGCATTATATATTGTCTTGTAATCGCTGTACTTCATCTGATTACCTGTTCAGGTTGTTGCATAGGTTCTCGGCGGCAGAGATCACAACATCCCTTACCATCGATGTCGGCGGGCAGTAGGCGTTCTCTGCACGCTCGAGGAAATCCTCTGCCTTGGTTCCGTTGATTATCGCGTCAGTAAGCCAGTTTATCCTTCCTGTCGCGTCCTCTCCGGCAACGATCTGAGCACCTATCATGGCGTGCGTGTCCGCATCCGCCATTATCTTCACTATCATCTCCTTGTGGTCGGGGTAGTACCGGGCCCTCGTGAACCCTTCCGCCCTTCCCGAGACCGTCCGTATGTTGTACCACGCGGCGAGGTTTTCGGAAAGTCCGGTGCCTGCGATATGCAGGTCCCCTATCACACTGACCCACGGGCTTGCCACCGCACCCGATGACGCCCTGTCGCCGGCGGCGTTCTTTCCCGCCACGAGCCCCTGTTTCACCGCGCTTGAACCGAGCTGGCTCATCGTCGGCCCGGATGCTATCGCCGATTCGCACTGAACGACATCGCCGGCAACGAATATATCATCCACCAACACACCGTTCCTGTAGGGGCGCATCGAAGGCGACACGACAACGGCACCGAGTTTTCCTATGTCAAGGCCGAGCATCTTCGGTACCTCGAGGTTCGCGCGCACACCGGTGGCGAGTATGACCATATCGCATTCGTATCTTTTTCCGGAGGCGGTGACCCATCTGACCGTATCGCCTCCCTCTATTGACTGTATCGGGGAGCTGAGGACGAACTTTATGCCGAAGCGCTCAAGGTGTTTCTGCACAGGCTCCGCCATGTCCTTGTCGGCTATCCTCGGCATGATCTGGTCGAACATCTCGATCGCCGTGACATCCTTGCCGCCCTTCCTCACGGACAATGCCATCTCCAACCCGATCACGCCCGCTCCGGCTATGACGACCCTGTTGCAGTCCTTCATCGCGTTCTGTATCTTCTTCCCGTCGTTTATCGTGCGGACGACGAACACATTCTTCAGACCGACACCGGGAACCGGCGGTCTGAAAACGGCCCCTCCCGTAGCGATCACCAGCGTATCGTAATCATACGTCCTCCCGCCGGCGGTGACCTTCTTCGTATTGCCGTCAACCGCGGTGACCTTCGTCATCGTATGGACGGTTATCCCCCTTTCCTCAGAATAGTAGGATGCGTCATGCATCACGATGTCATTCCATGTCGTCCTCCCCTCAAGGACCCATGGGATAACGCAGGGAGAATACGCTATGTGCTCATCCTCCGTGAATACGGTGACGGCGGCCCTCGGGTCGGTCCGTTTGGCCGCAGATGCCGCGGTCATCCCGGCGGCGCCTGCACCTATGACAATGATCTTCCTTACCATCTTAACCGCCTCCTATGAAACGATGGGATAATAATCTTTTCTAGCGCACGGCAGCATGTGATATATTACTCATATCTGCCACATATGTTCCGTCAGAGTCTCAGGAGGGCCGCTATGGCCTTCTCATGCTTCTGCTTGGCGGCAAGCTGATACCATCTCTTCGCTTCCTTGACATCTTTCTCTACGCCCACTCCTTTCTCATACATCATCCCGAGATTGTACTGTGCCCCGGTGTTCCCCTGTTCTGCAGACAGCTTGAACCACCTGAGTGCCTCGTAGTGGTCCGCATCGATGCCCTTACCGTTGGCGTACATCCCTCCCAGGTTGCACTGTGCATCGGCGCTCCCCTGGTCAGCTGCCAGTTTGAACCACCTGAGTGCCTCGTAGTGATCCGCATCGATGCCCTTACCGTTGGCGTACATCAGCCCGAGATTGTTCTGTGCGCTCATGTTGCCCTGGTCTGCGGCCAGCCTCCACCACCTGACCGCCTCGGCATCGCTCTTCTTCACGCCTCTCCCGTTGGCGTACATGTTGCCGAGATTGAGTTGCGCACCGACATTGCCCTGGTCTGCGGCCAGCCTGTACCACCTCACAGCCTCGGCATCGCTCTTGTTCACGCCCTTCCCGTTGGCGTACATCAGCCCGAGACTGTACTGCGCCCTGTCAAAACCCTTCTCCGCGACCAGCTTGAACCACTTCAGCGCTTCCCTGTAGTTCTGCGGCACACCGTCGCCGGTATAGTATACACGGCCGAGGGTGTACGCCGCCTGGGGATCCCCATTCTCCGCATAGCCCTTCAACCTTTCCACATCTGGCATGTAACAGTGATGTCAATATCATTATTTATATACGTGGTCGCCGGCACGATCCCGGACACGCTGCTTTCCGTCAGCGCTTTACTTTATCCATGTTCTGAATGATCGATTTGGCCTTCGAATGACCCTGCTCGGCGGCAAGTTCAAGCAGCACCCTGGCCTCCTCGTGGTCCTTTTCCACGCCCAGCCCCGACCCATATGCCAGACCGAGGTCGCACAGCGCATCCGCATTACCTTGGTCCGCGGCAAGGTCCCACAGTTTAACGGCCTCCTCGTAGTTCTGTTCCACGCCGTTCCCTTTGGCATACATCACGCCGAGGCTGTGCTGTGCCTTTGCGCTTCCGCTGTTCGCGGCAAGGCTGTACCACTTGATCGCCTCATCGAAGCTCTTGGGAACGCCTCTGCCCCTGACGTACATCATACCTATGTTGCACTGTGCGTCCGTGTTCCCCTGATTGGCGGCGAGCGTGAACCATTTCATGGCCTCTGCCTCGTTCCTCTTCACGCCGTCCCCGTTGCCGTACATCACGCCGAGGTTGCACTGTGCGTCCGTGTTCCCCTGATTGGCGGCGAGCGTGAACCATTTTACCGCCTCAGCAAGATCTTTCTTCACACCCGTCCCGTTGACGTACATCAGCCCCATGTTGTACTGTGCACGCACATTTTTCTGGTCGGCGGACAGCCTCCACCATCTGATCGCTTCCGCAGGGTTCTTCTCCACCCCGTCGCCGTAATAATACATCCGGCCGAGACCGCACTGCGCCTCGGGGTCGCCTGTCTTCGCAAGCTGTTTGGTCTTTTCGACATCCGTCATGAATGCGGATGTTGGTTTCATTATTTATACAGCAGTGTTGTTCGTCATCGTGATACAATGGACAGGAAGAAGGTCCCGTCGCAACCTGAGGCGATATGGAAGGAGAAGGACATGTCATCCGGCAGGACCGTCGATGCGATGGTCATCATACTGAGGACAAACGGCTGCTCATGGGCACGGAAAGGCGGATGCACGATGTGCGGTTACGCATCCGCATCAATGAGCGGCATCACAGCGGGCGACCTGATGGGACAGCTGGACCATGCGGTCAAGATATACAGGAACGAACCCTTCGTGAAGATATACACATCCGGCAGTTTCCTTGATGAGAACGAGATACCGGCGGACATGAGGAAAGCGATCCTTGACATATTCAGAGATGCGGAGAGGATACTGTTCGAGAGCCGTCCAGAATACATAAATGAGGACGTCCTGAGGACGCTCCCGAAGAACGTTTCCATAGCGCTGGGTATTGAATCGTCCGATCATGATGTGCTTGCGAAAAGCATCAAGAAAGGGTTCACGCCGGAGGACAGCAGGAACGCAGGGATCATGATAAGGAAGGCCGGGCTCAAGGTGCGCGCATACCTTCTGCTCAAACCTTTGTATCTGAGCGAAAGGGACGCGATCGAAGACGCCATATCATCAATAATGTTCGCGGACGAGTTCTCGGACGAGATATCAATAAATCCGGTGAACGTACAGAAGTTCACGCCCATCGAAAGGGTCTGGAAAAAGGGAGACTACCGGCCGCCGTGGATATGGTCCCTGATCGAGGCGATGAGAAGATGCGCCGGGAAAGTGAACGCAAGGCTGATGTCATCCCCTTCCGGTGGAGGGACGCAGAGAGGCGTCCACAACTGCGGCGGATGTGACAGGAAGGCGTTGGACGCGGTCGAAAGGTTCTCATTCTCCCAAAACATAAAAGACCTGGACACCGATGCATGCAGATGCCGTGACACATGGCTTGAGGTCATGAGGTCGGAGGTCCTGCTGGGGACGTCATCGGATGTGCAGAGGGCCATAGACAACGACCTGGCGATAGGGAAGTGAAGGGATGAAGGAATTCGACATCAAGAAGGGCTGGGCCAAGAACATCGAAGGGGACCTTTTAGAGAAGCTGATGAAGGAAATGTTCGGAAACTGCGCCAAGGACGGTGATATGCTCGTCTCATCATACGGGGTGCTGAAAAAGATATCCGTCAGACAGATAAGTAACGTCCTTTTAGCGGTGGACACCGAAGCGGGCGATGCCAAGGATGATTCGCAGATATTGGACAGCAAGCGTAAACTGAACATGTTCATGGAAAAGGCGACGGGATTCGACGCCAAGGCAAGGATGAAGCGTGAGCAGCAGAAGGCGAAGAAAGGCGAATTCTGAAGGACATATCCAAACGCCTTAAACACTCACCGTTAAGGCACAGTGAATATCAAAGGAGCACCGACGGTCGCTACCGCTGACAATTATATCTACGACAGGAGGTCCGATTTCTTTAATTTTTATTCCGATGACGCGACCATACTGTTTTCTTATACTTATATAGGGGGACAGCACCTTTTATATACCCCCTTATTATACCATGCTCTCAGATTGAACACGAGATGTTCGACCAGACGCATTGGGCAATGCACTGTGCAACCCTCATTCATGCTCATGTCGATATTATCGGTATGAAAACGGCGTCACGGTCGGAGATTGAGACGTAGAGATCGAGAAGAAAAATCGCGAGGTTAGCGAAGATACCCTCGCAGGCATGTGTTAATATGTCGCAAAGAAGACGTCCCAAGAAAGGGTCGCGTGCATACGGGCCAAGAAAAAGAGCCCAGTCGCAGACCCCAAGGCTGGATTCGTGGCCCGATATCAGCGGAGCCCCTAAGATCCAGGGTTTTGCCGGTTATAAGGCAGGAATGACGCACGCCTTCATAGTTGACGGGCGTGCGAAGAGCACTACAAAAGGAATGGAACTGCAGGTTCCCGTGACAGTCCTCGAGGTACCGCCGATGAAGGTCGCAGCGGTGAGGATATACGAGAACACCATCTACGGGCTCAAGACGGCAGGAGAGGTATGGGCGAACAACCTTGACTCCCTTCTGTCAAAGC
>JAITWO010000007.1 GCA_031285205.1 Methanomassiliicoccaceae archaeon
TCTCATGAAAGACCTTTTCGACTGGCTGAGGTCAACAGACATCCCGGAGCTGATCAGTTCATGCGTGTTCCATTATGAGTTCGAATTCATCCATCCGTTCCGTGACGGCAACGGAAGGATGGGAAGGTTGTGGCAGACCGCGATTCTGATGAAATGGAAGCCGATCTTCGCATGGATACCGGTAGAACATATCATATTGCAAAGGAGGTCGGAATATTACGCCGCGCTTAACGGGTCAACAAAGGACGACAGTTCGAACAGGTTCATAGTGTACATGCTGAATGCCATACTGGATTCGGTGAAGGCAACGGTCGAGGGAACGAAGACGCACATCAATCACATCGATCTGAGACTGAACCTGCTGCTTGATTCATTGAATGATGAGACCATGAGCGCAACGGAGCTTATGGAATGCCTTGATCTCAAGTCACGTGACGCACTGCGAAACAATTACATCAAACCGGCAATAGAGGCGGGGCTGATCTCCCCTACAATACCGGACAGGCCGACGCACAGGGACCAGAGGTATTATAAAAATTGATGGGCGGCACACGGCCGCCTTATTCAGTTCAGGTATACGGTACCGTTCTTTGGATACGTGACCTCATATTTCAACACCTTTCTGACGGAACCGCCTGCCGGTATATCGAGCATCCATGAAAGGATGCCCGTCTCTTTGTCAACTTCGGCGCCGGACAGCTCCACAGCATCAACGGTGATCGAACTGTTCACGGATACGGGCAACTGATCCGTAAGTCTGATCCTGATGGCCCTGTTCCTGGCGTTCCTTACGGTGATGATCCACTCCCTTAGCGCTGTGGCGTTCTTGCTCATCATGCCCTTGGAGGTCATATCATTACCCCTTTCACGTGTGACGACCACCCCTTTATCCCTTCCCAGTGATATTTCCATATCATCCTCCGCGGCCGCCGGGTCAAGGTACGTTTTACCGACGTACTCGTTCCCTTGGAATATACCGACCTCGCCTGCGAGAAGGTTCAGCGACTGCCAGCCGCCTATCTTTGCGATAAGGAACGCATCCGTGTCAAGTTTAGATGCGCAGTAGTGCATCACGTCCGCCTTCAGTTCATGTTTCGATATGTCCGTTCTGCTTGGCCTGTCAGATGAGGGGATGCTGCGCATTCCCGGAAGTATGAACTCCGCCGAGGTATTGGATTCAACTATCTGGACGGCAGGCGCGGCCATTGATCGGACCTCAGGGGCATCACCGCATTCCGCAAGGCATTCCATGTCCATGCTCAGTGCCTTTGCTCTGAGCAATGTGGGCTTCTGAGGCATCACCAGATCAATATACCAAGGGCGGAGGATAGGCTGCTGACTGCCTAATGACGGATTTCCTGTTGACAGCCTCACAGCAACGTCATTCCAGTCCTCACCGGTGTTCTGGATGACGTTCCCTTTCATGCTGAGCACCACAGGCGCCCCGATCTCATTCATCCTGATCTCATGGAACGGTCTCCACCAGGCGCTGCCGACATAATATGAAACAACGATCTCAGCTTTTCCGACATCATCGGAATGAAATTCAATTATTATCTTGCCTGCATATCTGATGCCGTCGGAAGGGTATGTGCCTATTTCTTTAGTAACCCGTTCTGTTTCTTTCGTCAGTTCCTCAAGCTTACGGTCCGTTTCCAGCCTTGATACGCTGATCGCCTCTTTCCTTTCCCTGAAATATTTTTCAATGTCTATCAGTTCATTCAGCAAAAATCCGGAATCACCGCCGATCTTCATGTTGCTCTCAAGGAATTTTTCTTCTGACGCAAGGATGCTCAGCCTGCTTTTTTCCTTTTTCACAGACTCCTTAAGGCCCTCAAGCTTTTTCACAAGAACGGCAAGCTCTTTGCTCACATAGGGCTCTTTAAAACTGTCCACTTCAAAGTCAGCGGAAACAAGGGTTCCGCCCCTCTCTATCGATGCGTTTATGCTTTCCGGCCTGATGTCCTGAGGAAGTCCGTCGAACACCGCAATGTTTTTACCCTTAACGGTCTCCGCGGTCATTCGGCGTTTTATCTCAGCGCCGCGAAGGAAGATCTTAACTTCCTCTACGGCAGAGCTAACATTAGATGTAGAGGTCATGATAATATGACGATTCACATCATCATTAATTAAGTATTGTTTTTACGCTTTGTGTTATCACGGCCGTTCATCACATACCGCATGGGTGATCGTCAAAGGTACGGAACGGCACCGTCACGGTTCAGGGAACAGAAGGAGTGCTGCGGCACCCGCTCTTAGATCGAACCAGCTGTCTCCCTCTATCTTTCCTACCATGTTGAAATCTTTGCAGACATTTCCGATGCGTCCGATGTTCCCTATCATCAGATCGTCCCGGACGACGCGTCCGACGCGGTCGACGAACCCGATCATAATGTCATCTTTGTAAACGCGACCGTCATTGTTCACCTTTCCGACCTTTTTACCGTTCATTATGATATTTCCGTCACCATCTACCGTTCCGACTTCTTCACTGTTCACTAATATTCTTGCCATTTTTATCAGTCGGTCAGTGAGAGCATCCTCAGTATAAAAATATTCAATGATAATAACGCCGCATCCTGCCGTTGCCGATATGTTCGTATGTTGAGTTCTTCTCAGACGCCGGCTTCCTTAGCTGCATCGGCGCACCCGCATTTCCTTTTTTCAGGTATTTTCGGTAACCCCGTTTCCAACAGCCTCGTTATTTTGGATAAAGATTCCTTCATCGTCGCCAGCACCATCTTGATATCAACGGGCTCATCCTTCCAGACGTCGTAATCAGTCACCGTTGCCAATGAACAGTAGCACATGCCCATCTCCCTTGCCAATTGACATTCGGGAACAGCGGTCATGCCTATGATGTCGGCGAAGTTCCTGAACATGTTGCTTTCCGCCTTCGTTGAGAATCTGGGGCCTTCGATGCATATGTACGTCCCCTTCCTATGATAGCGTATGTTCATCTTGTCCGCGGCATCTGAGAACACATGAGCCAGATCGTTACAGAACGGGTCCGCGATGCTTATGTGTACCGTCCTTTTGTCAAAGAATGTGTAAGCTCGGTTCTTTGTGAAATCAATGAACTGATCGACTATCACAAGATCGCCGGGCCGGTATTCTTCTTTCAGCGAACCGACGGCACATGGCGATATGACGGTATCAACGCCAAGGTCCTTCAGCGCTTTGATGTTCGCCCTGTACGGGACCGCATGCGGCGGAAAACGATGATCCTTTCCGTGTCTGGGTATGAATGCAACCTCGACGCCGGCTATCTTCCCGATGACTATCTCATCGGACGGCTTCCCGTATTCTGTGTCCGGATACACCTTCCTTATTGTTTCAAAGGTGTCCTGATTGTATATCCCGGAGCCGCCGATCACACCTATCCGGACCATACGATCACTTAAGTTTCCTTACGGCATCGAACGGCGTGACGCATACGGCATCATACGCTTCCTTTTCCGTCATCCCCGCACCCACGGCCACCTTCATCGCGGCGACCTCGTCCATGAGGTTCCCGGGGGCATGGGCATCGGAGTTGACCACCATCTTCGCTCCGAATCTTCTTGCCACGGCGAGCACATGGCCGTTGGTTATGTTGTGATATGCACGTCCCGTGATCTCTATGAGAACGCCGTTCCTCACGGCCTTCTCCATCACGTCATCGGTTATCAGACCGGGATGGGCCAGCACGTTCACCTCAGAGTTACCTGCGGCCATCAGGTTCGTTCCGGGTGCGACCGGTTCTGCCACCGTCTCACCATGAACTACTATCCACTGTGCGCCCAGTTTCTTTGCCCTTTTGATGACCTTATCGATCTGCTTAGGCGGAACATGCGTGATCTCAACGCCCGGTATGGTCCGTATGTAATCTTCGGTCAGTTCGGCCGCCCTGACCACCGCCGGGACTACGAGATCCACATTCGTCATATCAACATGATCGGTGATCGCTATCGCGTCATGACCGATCACCATTGCCCTCCTTACAAGTTCTGCCGGCGTCAGTTCGCCGTCGCTGAGTATGCTGTGCGTATGAAGGTCGATCCTCATTGTCTCCTCTCCGAAAGTTTCTCGAACACTTTTTCCATCGGCAGCCCGGTCTTCTCTATTGCCACCATTATGTGAAATATAAGGTCTGCAAGCTCCCACGCCATTTCCTTCTCATCATTATCCTTTATCGAAAGCGTGAATTCTCCCGCCTCCTCAACGATCTTCTTGCACATCTTGTTCTCATCATTGAAGAGCTTGCATGTGTAGCTGTCCGGTGAAGGGTCCTCTCTGCGTGATCTAATCACCCTTTTCAGCTCCGGGAGGATCGTTGATGTTCCCTTCGTATCTCCGTAGATGATGTTGTTGAAGCACGATGCGGCGCCGGTGTGGCATGCCACGCCCGTCTGCTCCACCCGTACCAGTATCGTATCGCGGTCGCAGTCCGTCTGCATTGATATTATCTTCTGGAAGTTGCCTGATTCTTCGCCCTTCTTCCACAGCTTCTTACGGCTTCTGGACCAGAAATGGGTGTATCCGGTGCTCTTCATCAGTTCGACAGCCTCCTCATTGGCCCAGGCGGCCATAAGGACCTCACTGGTGAGGTGGTCCTGTATCACCACCGATATCAAACCGTTCTGGTCATATTTCAGTGTCATTTTACGCTAACTCCCCTGTCACGCAGATATTTTTTCACGTCCGCCACCGTATAGTCGTTGAAATGGAATATCGAAGCGGCCAATGCCGCCGCGGCCTTTGTTCTCGTTAGAACATCATATATATGCTCTGCGGTCCCGCATCCTCCGGATGCCGTGACCGGGATGTCGACCGCATCCGCAACGGCGGCGGTCAGCGGTATATCATAACCACTCTTCTCACCGTCCGCATCTATTGATGTGAGAAGTATCTCGCCTGCCCCGTATGACTCCATCTTCTTCGCCCATTCGATCGCATCGATGCCCGAGGATCTCATGCCTCCGTGTGTATAGACCACCCATCTTCCGTTGTCCTTCTTAGCGTCAATGGCAACGATCAGACGCTCTTTCCCGAATGCGGCGGCGCATTCCCTCACTATGTCTGGGTCCTTCACGGCCGCAGAGTTTATGGACACCTTTGATGCGCCGGCGTCAAGCACCTCCTTCATGTCGTCCTTTGACCGTATCCCTCCGCCTACCGCCAGGGGCACCGTGAGTACCTTTGCGGTCGCTGAGACCG
>JAITWO010000066.1 GCA_031285205.1 Methanomassiliicoccaceae archaeon
GTATCGATGCCACTTCCGCACCTCCGTACGCTATCGCTGAATTGAGGCTCATATTCTGTGTCTTCATCGGTGTGACCGAGAAACCCTTCCTTGAAATGATGCGGCACAGTGCGGCTACCGTTATCGACTTCCCTGCATCGGATGTCGCACCGATGACCATGATCGCCTTCCCGGGGACCAGGAACCTTTCCTTCGATCCGGCGAGTATCGTCCGCAATCTGGGATCACCCGGTTCGGTTATGTTCATCTCTTTTATTCTTGACGCGATATATTTGCAGACAGGCGTCCTGTGGATCAGATGGCAGTGCGTGCATGCCCATATCTTACCCTTCGTTGTGTTCAGGTACGATCCTAGGTCCTCGTCCCCACACGGATAGAACGGGCAGAAACAGTATGTGCAGTCCTGGCCGGTGTAATGGCAGGGGCCCCACGGACAGTTCGTGTTGGGGCCTGTCCATCCCCGCTCTATCGCCTTCCGCACCTCTTTCGCTACGGTATCATCGGTCATGGTTATTTTTTTGACCTTCCTCTTCATGCCTGTCATTGTCATGGATGCATCATCCATCTTTCATATAGACTTGATTACGGAAATCTTCGTTGCTGCCTTTCGATCGTGGCAGACGGCGATTTATAACAATTATCGAAGAGGTCCTTGTTCAGGATCATGTGTTCATTACGATGAGGGAACGCAACGCTTTTCTTATGCCGGCGAATATATGGGGAACATGATACCGCAGTTTCCCGATATCGACAGAGATTGGTTGAAAAGAGCGAAGCGCAGATATGCGGCATCGTTCGTCGGCGGTGAGTTCGACAGGATCCCGGTGGACCCGATGATGCTGTCTCATGCGACCGTCGCATGCGGATATACCATACGCGACTTTTACGAAAGGCCGGAGCTTGGGGCGCATTGCCTGGCGTACGCGCAGGAGATGTATGACCTTCTGCCTGTCACAAAATATTATTTTGCGCATCCCTGGCTTCCTGAGCTTGGTGTTCGATTGAGGTACATGGATAAGACCGCGCCTGTTCCGTCCAATATTGTTGTGAGATCTGCGGAAGACGTTGATGACCTTCACATTCCTGATCTGAAGGAGATCGAAAATGGGTATACATACAAACGGCTGACCGGTGCATCGAAGTACATCAAAGAAAAACTGCCGGATATGTTCATCCCGCTTGCTTATTGTCCGGAGCCCGTGGGCTCCGCCGCTGAGCTTTGCGGCATAGAGGAATTCCTGATGTGGACGGAGACCGAACGCGGTCTTGTTAAAAAGCTGATAGATGTGTACGTCGAAACAGCAATTACCGGCGCCGAGGCATTGGCCAAAGCATACGGCAGCGCACTGATAAGCACAGGGTCCGTTTTAGAGAACAGCGACACCATGTCCCCGGAGACGATAAAAGACATCTCCCCTCCCGCGCTTGAAAAATTAGTGAAAGGCTGTTTGACGAAGGGCGCGGGGCCTCAGGTGTTCTACCATTTCTGCGGGAACCGCGCATTGGATCACGAGTTATATGTTAACGAGTTAGTGATCACGCCGCTCACGATCATACAGATGGGATACTTTGACAGAGAACCTTTTCCCGCCGCTCTGATGAAGGAGAAATTCGGGATGCGCGCGACGATAATGCCCTCCGTTGATACCAAATTGTTCGTCCTGCCGTCCCAGAAGGCCGTATATGATCAGGCCAGGGAACAGCTCATCAACGGCCGCGACAGCAGGATGGGTTGCATTCTGGGAACGTGCTGCGAAGTTCCTCCCAACTCCTATCCGGCGAACATCCGTGCATTGGTCAAAGCAGCCGAGGATCACGGAAGATACGGCTCCTGGTGATGCATCCCTGATCCGTCACGGGGTCCGATCCCGTGACGGAATTCACCCGGGCCGATCGTTTTCACTGGATTAAAAATCTGTATGGTCAGGTCCGCAAAACAATCTTCAGAGAGCATTCTATTAATAAAGTATATAAATGAGTTTTATATCTATACTGTAAAGGGAGGGCATACCAGTCTTCCTGATTCACTATCACAATCACACACCCGCCGAGGAAGGCGGCAAAAGTCAAGATCGGTCGCCGGTCCCTGGGAAAGGGCCGGGACAAAAAGATAAGGCCGTGGTTAACGGACTGAACGCGGACGAGATCCGTAGCATCGCCAGGAAGCATGCAAGCACCGGAAGATGGAGAGTTTTTCCCTTTGACATCAGAGGAATTCATATGAACATAGATCCTAACACAACAAAATACATGATAAAAGCAAGATTAACAGCGGACGGTATCGTCGAGAAACCTGACGTCGTCGGCGCAATATTCGGGCAGACCGAGGGACTCCTCGGCGAGGAACTTGATCTTCGTGACCTGCAGAAGTCCGGAAGGATCGGCAGGATAGAAGTGGAAGTGAACTCCAAGGGCGGCAAATCTGACGGCCTTGTTTACATATCTTCAAGTTTAGATCAGGTCGAGACGGTCGTTCTCGCTTCGGCCCTTGAGACCATAGACCGCGTCGGGCCCTGCAAGGCGGCGATAAAGGTCCTCGGCATAGAGGATGTCCGCATCTCGAAGCGTGAGAAGGTCATAGACAGAGCCAAGGAATTATTGAACGACCTTATAAAACAGGGAAAGGGCACGAGCACAGACCTCACCGACAGCATCAGGCAGAGCATACAGGTCGAGGAAATAACATCCTACGGGAAGGACAAATGCCCGGCCGGACCGAATGTGAAAACCTCTGAGGCGATAATAATCGTCGAGGGAAGGTCGGATGTCCTCAACCTGCTGAAAGCGGGGATAAAGAACGCAATAGCGGTTGAAGGCACCAACATACCGCAGACAGTGCAGGACCTCTCCAAAGAGAAGGTGGTCACCGCATTCGTGGACGGTGACAGGGGAGGGGAGCTGATCCTCAGAGAACTGTTCCAGGTCGCTGAGGTGGACTTCGTGGCGCGTGCGCCGAGAGCGCATGAGGTCGAGGAACTGTCAATGAAACAGATCGTCAAATGCCTGAGGAACAAGGTCCCCGGGGATCAGTACATGGAGATGAACGGCCTCACGGAATCGGATGATGATGAGCCCCGGCGCCCCCACAAAGATGATGATGATAACAAAGGCCGCCGCGAGAGGCGTGATGACCGTAACCAGCGCGAGGAAAAGAACCGTGAGGAAAAAGGCTCACGTGATGACCGTAACCAGCGCGAGGACAGGAGCAGAAAGGACAGAAGGGGCAGAGAGGACCGTTTCAACAGCGAAGCAGCAGAAAGATACAAGAAGAAAGCAGCTCCCGTTGTAGAGGAGACCGAAGAGCCCGCAGATGACGCAGACGATGACGCTGAGTCTCACCCCGCTCCTGAGAGGCAGCTGCGCAATGCCGACAGGGACGATAAGAAGGGCAAGGGCCGCATAAGGAAGGATACATCAAAACAGTCGAAGGTGCTCTCATCGGAACAGGAGGTACTCCGCAACATGCTGCTGGACATGTCATCGACACACAACGCCAAGATACTTGATGCTAACAATGACGTGATAAGGGACGTTGCCGTAAAAGAACTCGTGGATTCTTTGAAGGAAGATTCGGAAGGTATATCTAAGATCGTGTTCGATGGCGTAATATCGCAGAGGATCTTGGACATCTCCGCGGAAAAGGGCGTGAGCACAGTAGTGGGCACTCGCAAAGGGAACATAACCAAGATGCCTGCCGGTATAACAATATGGACGAAGGAAGATCTGTATTAAAATGACCAAGAAGAAAGCGATCAAGAAATGGGAGGACCTGGAAGGTCTGAAGAGCACAGAAGAGATAGCCATACCGACGGACCCCCTTGAGAGGGTGCTCGGCCAGGAGGAGGCGATAGCGTTGGCCAAGGTGGCCGCCATACAGCGCAGGCATCTGCTGCTCGTCGGACCTCCCGGCACCGGCAAGTCGATGATAGCGCAGGCGATATCACTGCACCTCCCTAACCCGAGCCAGGAGGTCCGTGTGGTCAACAATCCGGAGAACCCCGAAAGGCCCATCCTGGAGGTGGTCGAGGAACTGTACATACATGAGGAGAACATCTCAAGGGCGGGCGCGATGGGCGAACTGCTGCCTCCGGACAAGGTCCCGACCAATGTCGCGGAACGCCTGGGCTACCTGTGCAAGCACTGCCATAAATATTCGTCATTCACGGAAAGGGCATGTCCGCACTGCACCCGCTCGAAAACGGAGATGGGCGGCAGCACCAACCCATTCGGCGACCTCCTCGGAAGCATGCTTGAAAGTGCGATGCCCCAGGTGTCGTTGGGAAAGGATAAGGTAACGACCACCCGGAAAAATAATGACGGCACCGATGAGATGGTCGTGTTCGAAAGGGCGGGCGAGAAGGTGCGCATGCTTGATCAGAAAACTTTGGAGAAGAGGCGTGAGCTTGACAAGACGTCCAACAGAAAAACGCTTGTGAAACTTGATCGCAATCCTTTCATTCTCGCCACCGGTGCGTCCGAGACGGAACTTCTCGGTGACGTGAGACACGACCCGTACGGCGGCCACAACAATCTGGGTACGCCGGCCTATGAAAGGGTCGTCGCCGGTGCGATCCATGAGGCGCATGAGGGGGTGCTGTTCATAGACGAGATATCGCATCTCGGCAATTTACAGAGGTTCATACTGACGGCGATGCAGGATCACAAATTCCCGATCGCCGGAAGGAATCCGCAGAGCGCCGGCGCCAGCGTCAAGGTCGATTCGGTCCCATGTGATTTCATATTAGTCGCCGCGTGCAACATACAGGACCTTGAGCATATCCTTTCGCCGCTCCGTTCGAGGATAATCGGCGGGGGCTATGAGGTGCTCATCGATACTGTGATGCCAGACACCCCGGAGAACCGTGCCAGATATGCGCAGTTCGTTGCCCAGGAGATCCAGATGGACGGCCGCATACCGCACGCCACTATGGCCGCCGTCAGGATGATAATCGACGAGGGCAAGATACGTGCGAAGGCGGACAACCACCCGAACGGCCTTACATTACGGCTGAGGGAGCTCGGCGGCCTCATCAGGGCGGCCGGAGACATAGCGAAGATGGAAAATGCTAAGCTGATAGATGTTGATCACATAAAAAGAGCCACAAAACGGTCAAGGCCCGCAGAGGAACAGATCAAGGACAAGTATGGGTCGTACATGAAAGGGCTGTCGAAGGATGTCTCGGAATCGCAGAAGGAGAAATCTCCGTACTATATGCACAATGAGCATATAGGCGATCAGATGTTCAACTGAAGGGTCAGGTTCAGCCTCACCGCATCGCCGCCGTCATTGTAGTAGTTCCGGAGCACCTCGGTGGCAACGAATCCGTGCCGCCTGTAGAAATTGACGGCCCGCATGTTGGAAGGACGTACTTCCAATGATATGTGGTTCATCCCATTCATCAATGCGATATGCCTGAAATGCGTGAACAACTTTGACCCTATCCCCACAGATCTGCGGTCGCCATCCACTGCGAGTAGCATTATCCTTGCATGCGCCGCATCTATTCTGGACGCCGAAAGAAAACCCACCGGCCGGCCTGAGAAATCACATGCCACCAACTGGCCTTTCGGCCATTGGAGATAAAGATATGATAACAGTTCCTGTTTATACGTCTCATCGAGCGATGAGCATATGATCCCATATATCCTGTCGGAATCCCCGGGGCAGTACTCTCTTACGATCATCCGCGATGCCTCGTCCTCCTGTATATGCTTACCGCTAGTACTGCCAGTGCTATAATTATGATGGGTGAGTATTTAACGTACGGTC
>JAITWO010000023.1 GCA_031285205.1 Methanomassiliicoccaceae archaeon
ACGGAGGCCTCTTAACATCTGAACGATCATCCGACCGTCACCTGAATATATAGGTAAAGCTTTAAATCAAATGACACAATCGGGAGGAAGAGTGGGCCCGTGGCTTAGCCAGGATATAGCGCTGGCCTTCTAAGCCAGACGCCTCGGGTTCGAAAGTCTCATAAAAAGGGACCGAAATTCCCGACGGGCCCGCCACGGAATGCGTCACATTCAAGAAAGGAGAATACAAATGAAAAGAAGTTCACGCGCCTGGAAGAAACGCGGCAATCAGCGTTGGAAATGGCGCAAGAAGAAAATGAGAAGAAGAAAGAGAGCACAGAAGATGCGCAAACAGTGATCATGATCATCAGGTGGAGGTATAGGCTAACCTGGCAGACTGGCGGGCTCCAGTTATCGAGAGTGATTGAGAACGGGTTTGCTGACAGTTGATGAGTAACTGGAGCGATGACTCGTTAATTTCACGGGGGGTAGCTCCCCCCGTGGTGGAAACCCGCTGACATGGGTTCAAATCCCATTGCCTCCACTACCTTTCCATTCATCCCGGGTCCGCCCGGGGCCGATCTTTCCGCATCTTTCACAGTAGTGTCACAAGCGCTCACACACTTTGTCATCACTGGCTGCGCGAACGGGATCCGGCACAGATACAACGGCGCCGTACGGAAGGACGGGATCACTTCTTCTTTTTCTTTCCCTGTTTGGTCGATTCGTGCTTTATCACAGCATATTCCATCGAGTCTACCAGCGCCAGGAAACTTGCTTCAATGACGTTCTTCGAAACACCGACGGTGGTCCACGAGTCCGATCCGTCCGTAGACCTTATGAGAACGCGCACAGTAGCGGCGGTGGCCGCCTTCTCGTCTAGCACACGCACCTTATAGTCAATAAGTCTCACCGAATTCAGCACCGGATAGAAGCGCGCCAGCGCCTTTCTCAGGGCGCCGTCCAGCGCATTGACGGGACCGTCACCGTCCGATGCGGTGTGTTCAATGTTGCCGAACCTGTCGACCACTTTGACGCTTGCCTCGGAGACTATCCCCTTCTCGCCTATCTCATCGATGTACATCCTGAACCCTATGACGTTGAACGGCCGGACGATCTCGCCCTTGAACCTCTTCACCAGCATCTCGAAGCTCGCTTCGGCGTAATCGAACTGATATCCCTCCGCTTCCAGGTCCTTTATGAGCCCCAGTATCTCCCTGTTCTCCTCATCGTTGCCTGAGATACCAAGCTCCTTCAGCTTGGCGGATATGCTCGCCCTTCCGGCGAGGTCCGATATCAGGATCTTACGCTTATTGCCGACGGAGTCCGGCGATACGTGCTCGTATGTCCTCGTATCTCTGGACAGGGCGCTGATATGCATCCCGCCCTTATGGGCGAACGCCCTCTCACCGACGTACGGCAGGCCCGGATGCGGGCTCATGTTCGCCGTCTCACCGACGAAGCCGCTTAGCGCCGAAAGTTTGGTCAGGTCCATCTTACCTATATCATACCCCATCTTTATGGAAAGATCGGGCATTATGGAACATAGGTTGGCGTTGCCGCACCTCTCCCCGATACCGTTGATCGTGCCCTGGACCATCCTTGCGCCGGATTCGACGGCGGCAAGCGAACAGGCCACCGCCAGGTCCGAATCATTATGGCAATGTATCCCCACTTTGGCGTCAACGGCCCTTATGACATCCCTTGTGGCTGCGGACACCTCCCCCGGAAGCGAGCCTCCGTTGGTGTCGCAGAGTATGATCCAGTCTGCCCCTCCGTTCACCGCCGCCCTCACGACGTCCATCGCATAATTCCTGTTCTTCTTGTGGCCGTCGAAGAAGTGCTCGCAGTCGAATATCACCTTTTTTCCGTTGCCCTTGAGGTACGCGACCGAATCCCCGACCATCCTCAGGTTCTCATTGAGCGGTATCTTCAACGCTTCTGTGACATGAAAGTCCCACGCCTTCCCGAAGATGCACACCCACTCGGCACCGGCAGCGGCCAGAGCCTTCATGCCTGCATCATTCTCAGCAGGCACATCATGCCTGCAGGTGCTCCCGAATGCCGTCAAAGCGGTCCTCCTGAGCTTGAGCTTAGAGGCCTGCGCAAAGAATTCGTCATCCTTCGGATTAGATGAGGGCCACCCTCCTTCAACGAAATCAATGCCGAACGAATCCAATTTTTTCAGTATCTCTATCTTATCTTCTGTTGAGAACGAGACTCCTTCCGATTGTGCGCCGTCACGTAATGTGGTGTCGTAGATGAACACCCTGTCCTTCTTCTTTTTCACAGATATCACCGTCTTCGGTCCATTATCGCCATCAGGTCGCTCAGGATCGCTGATGCTGTCTCGATCCTTCCGGCACCTTTGCCGGATACCGTTATGGGGCCCGCCAGGTCTGTCAGGATCCGGGCGGTGTTCAGCGTCCCGGAGATGCTGAGAGGATGCCCCTTCGGTACCAGCCTCGGGGACACCTCCAACGTCTTATCAGAGACCTCCCCGATTAGACGTATCACCATGCCCCGGTCCGCCGCCAGGGCTATCGCCTCGGCGCTGACCGACGTGATGCCGGTTATCGAGACATCCGAGAATGTCACGTTCCTCCTGAATATTGAATTTGCAAGTATCACGACTTTGCATGCGGCGTCTATTCCCTCGATATCATATGTCGGATCGCTTTCCGCATATCCGAGCTGTTGCGCCTCCTTCAACGCCTGCTCGAATGGCAGACCGTTATCCATGCGGCTCAGTATGAAGTTGCATGTGCCGTTGAATATCCCGCGTATCGACCTTACACGTTCCCCCTTCAGATTCTCGCGGCAGAGGTTGATTATCGGCATGGCACCCCCTACCGACCCCTCGAACCTCAGCAAGGCCTTCTTCTTCTCCGCCAATCTGCTCAGTTCCCTGAACTTCAGCGCAAGCGGCCCCTTGTTAACAGTTATAACGTCCTTCCCGCGCTTCAGCGCATGCTCGATGTGCCTGAGTCCGGCACCGCCGTCCTCTATGTTCGTCGGGCTCACTTCCACCAGGACATCATAATCAACATCATCCATGACGTCAGTTCCGCCGGTCAGTCCGTGATCTCCGACCGCCCCGGTCCTCTTCTTCCTTTCGACGAGCGCAAGCGGGTCCAATCCGTTGCTGTCTGCGGCATAGCTCTTCGAGTCGAATGCCGCGACCACCTTCACAGGAAGCATGTCCGCCTTATTGTGCAGGACCTCCGCGAATCCCTGACCCACGGTCCCGAAGCCGGCTATGATTATCCTCACTCACGACACGCTCCTGATGCAAACTATGTTCGCCTTCCTGCATGCGGATATCATGAACACGTTCAGTTTCCTGAGGTCATCCTCGCTCCTTACATGGGCCGATATCATTGCCGTCCTTTTCTTATCGGAGGTACGTGAGGAGAATCTCACATCAACTGATTCCAACGCCACGGTCTTTTCAGCGTTCCCTATCAGTTTCTCGATCTGTGCCGGGCCTATGTCCCCTATGAGCACATACTCCATCGGGAACGTCTCTATCACCGACGATATCTGTGATATTAGGATATCTTTACCCTTCCAGATGGCCTTCAGTTTTTCAAGGTCTTCAGCAGAGCCGATCTCGAATGTGATGTTCACACCTATGCGTCCGTTCACGACGTTCTCACGGTTGTGCACCACCCCCACAATATTGCCGTCGACAAGGGATATGGGCTCAAGGGAGCCGACCAGCTGTCCCGGCACGTCCTTAACGAAGATATCGGCGTTGACCATCATGGCATTCACTTTTTATAGTGTATAATAGCGTATTTTATTATACTTGTCATTTAGACGCGTTTTTGTGAAGGTGTTGGATGCGCACATAATTCGTTGAAAGAGCGCCGAGAGGGAGATTTGAACTCCCGAGGCGTTGCCGCCACGAGCTTTCCAGGCTCGCGCCTTACCGGGCTGGGCCATCTCGGCTTTGGTGCGACAGATTGCTTTCACATTAAATATCTTGCTGTCCGCTAAAAAGGCATGATGTGCGTGTGCCGGAGCCACAGAACATACAGCAGTGTAGCTTACGCACCGTTATCTTTTTAGTCACCTGTTGCATAATAATCATCATGGCGCCGCTTCTTCCAGAGATCACAGACGACAATGTGAGGGACCTTACAGACAAGATACGCAAAGCGATAGCCGGTACAGGATGCGGCGGCGTAGTGATAGGGCTGAGCGGGGGCATAGATTCGGCAGTGGTCGCCAAACTGTGTGTCAACGCCATAGGCGCGGAGAAGGTGATGTGCGTATTCATGCCCTCCCGTGTGACATCAGCGGAAGATTATCAGATAACCCTGAACCTATGCAAAAATTGGGGCACAGAATACAGGATACTTGACGTCCAGCCCGCCGTGGACTCGCTGTCCGCCATTCTCACAGCGACCACGAAAACCCCTCTGGACAGGGGAAACATCATTGCGAGGTGCAGGATGATCGTGCTGTACAACCTGGCAAAGAAGTTCTCACGGATAGTGATGGGGACCTCCAATGAAAGTGAGATGATGATCGGCTATTTCACAAAGTTCGGCGACGGCGCATGCGACATGTCGCCGCTGTCAGGCATATACAAGACGCAGGTCAGGCAGATCGCGAAGATAATAGGCATCCCTGAGAAGATAATAAAGAAGAAGCCGTCCGCAGGCCTGTGGGAGGGACAGACGGACGAGGAGGAGATAGGGATTACCTATGACACCATGGACCCGGTGCTCCATCTTATGGCATCCGGGCGCACGGACGCAGAGATATCAGAGATAACAGGCACCTCCGCAGGCATAATAGCATCGGTAAGGTCGAAGGTGAAGAGCACGGAGCACAAGCGCCTTCCTCCAATATGCCCGTAATAATGCGGAGCACACCGTACAATCAGAAATCTTTATTAATCGAAGTGTGTTGGGAGGGTCTGCGCTCCTGTAGTGTAGCGGCCAATCATGAGGCCCTCTCGAGGCCTCGACTCGGGTTCAAATCCCGGCGGGAGCACTAATAACCACAATTCTGATACGGATGTCTCAGACGGGCCCCTCGGGCAGTTTTTCAGTTCTCCTTTTGCTCAGTGTGATCGATAATATCACCGTTATCGATAATATCAGTATTATCACTATCAGGGAGAGATACGGCTCGATGTGAACCTTGTCAGATAAAATCATCTTCATTCCGACGAAAAGCAGTATCGCCCCGAGTCCGTACTTCAGGTACGCCAGCGATGATACCGCACCGCGCAGTGCGAAGTATATCGACCTCAGTCCGAGAACGGCGAACACGTTGGACGAGTAGACGATGAATATATTCTTCGAATGCACCACGGCGAGCGCCGCAGGTATAGAATCGAACGCGAAGATCAGATCGGTCATCTCCAGCACGAGAACCGTGAGGAACAGCGGCGTGGCCATCTTCACGCCGTTCTTGACGGTGAAGAACTTTTCGCCGTCATATTCATCCGATACTTTCATGAACCTCTTGAAGAACCGCACGAAGAAGTTCTTCTCCATCGATGCGTTGCCGTCATCCTTCTTCATCACCGTCTTTATCGCCGTGAATATCAATACGGCACCGAATATGTAGATCATGAAATGGGCCGCCTCGAGCAATTGTATCCCGGCGAATATGAACAGCAGGCGGAACACCAATGCCCCCACGATCCCGTAGAACAGCGCCTTGTGCTGATATTCTTTCGGAACTCCGAAGTAAGCGAAGATGATGATGAACACGAAAAGGTTGTCGACGCTCATCGTCTCCTCTATCACATAAGCGGTATAGTATTCAGTGGCGAAGCCGGCGCCCATCGCAAAATAGATCAGTATGCCGAACGAGAGCCCCATGGATATCCAGAATGCGGACAGTACGCATGCTTTGCGCATGCTCATGTCCTTGTGCCTCCGGTTGATCACACCGAGGTCAAGGATGAGCAGGGACACTACAAGGACGATGAATATTATCCAGAGAATATCCTCGCTGATCATTGGAACGTGTGGTTAACGGGATGCACGATTAAAAGGTTCCCATTGATGCGAAGAGGCCGCCGGAACCCGCCATCCATTATAGAACGCCGGCATTGCGCGCATGAATACGCGTATCTATATGAAACGTTTAAAAAGGATGAGTTCTTTATACAGCATCGGATGGGATAGCATGGGTGATGCAAATTCTAGCATAGCCTCTAAGGGAAAGGAACTTTTAGGAGGTCTTATCAGGCGTGTCAAAGGCGAAAAGCCGGACACGGATGATACTGCCTCGCGCACAGGCATAAGCCTGAGGAACAGATTCTCAGCGATCGAGCCTGTGGCCGCGCCGACAGACGCGGTTCCGCAGAAGAAGTCTGAAAGGATCTCGGACCCCGATGCAGGCAGAGACGTGAAAGTGATACATACGAGCGCGGCAAGGGCCTCAGAGACAAGGTTCTCGTCCAGAATGGGACTGCCGGTGCCGGATACGGACGACACATTCGAAAGAAGGATATCATTTGACGATGAGCCGGACGGAGAGGAAGAGGATACCCCGACGGTGTATGAGGTTCCCGCTGTCATTCAGTATGAGCAGAGCTTCGATCTCAGGGAAGAGGGGCCGCCGGAAGAGAAGGGATATGTTCCTGATGCCAGGGCCTTTCAGGACGAAACTGCCCGGAGGGCACCGGTCCCGTTCGAAGTGATGCCGACCGTCAGGGAGCCGGCGGCAGAAATGATGGAGACAAGGAAGGCCGAGGTGCCCAAGGAGCCCGCAAAGACACGGCCGGCAGAGAACGTCCGCAGAGAGACGACGGCAGAGAAGGCGGAGGTAAAGAGGACAGAGGCGCCCAAGGAGCCCGCAAAGACACGGCCGGCAGAGAAGGAGGTCCGGGCAAGCGACGATTATGACGGTTATGACTTCCTGCCGAAAAGGTGTGTCTCCGAAAGGATATCAGCAATGATCGTGAAGGCCGTGCAGAAGGAGCCGAAGGCGCCCCCGAAGGCGGCGACAGTGCAGGAGACAGCGGTGAAACAGGAGGCAGTGAAACAGGAGCCGCCGGTCGAGAAGAAGAGTACCCTGCTCGCAGAGAAGCTGAGGTCCAGACAACCGCAGCAGGCACCGCTGAAGAAACCGGCCGAGGTACAGCTTGACGGCCCGACACAGCACGAGGACATGTCCAGATCATCGCTCCTCAGCAAGGTCAGAAGTGATAGGACGACATCAAAGAAGGTATCCGAGGTCATACGCAACAGCGAACAGCGCGGTCTCAAAGAAGATGTCATGACGCATCAAACAACGATCGAAGAATGCGAGGCCGAGATCTCCGTTTCGGAAGTACGGATCGCCGCAGCAAGCGTAATTTCTCAAGTACCGGACAGCGGGCACGAGGATATCATCAAAGATGATGCAGTCCTACAGGCCGAGATCGAGGTATGCAGGAGTACCGCAGTCTGCGGGGACATCGCGGAGACAAGAGAACTGCATGATGAAACGGTCCGCAGGATGACGGAGATCCATGAAGAGGCGGCGGAGATAATATCCGAGACAGCAGAGATAGTTCCCGCGATAGCAGAGGTGACGTATGAGATACCCGCAGAAGCGGAGGACGTCAAAGCGGTCGAGGTCATCGAAGTGAACATAACGGAAGCCGAGGACCTCAGGGATGCGGAAATAGTGGATGCAGGCATTACAGATGACAACGTTCCAGATGCGACCGCGGAGGCGATCGAGATCATCGAAGTGAACATAACGGAAGCCGAGGACCTCAGGGACGCAGACGTCATTGAGATAGAGACAGCCGTCATGGAGAGCGCACCCATGCCCGCGGAGGCAGAGGACATCGGAGCGGCCGAGGTCATCGAGTTGGATCTCACGGAGGCCGAGGACCTCATGGATGCGGATGTAATTGGTATAGAGGCAGCAGTCACCGACAGTGTGCCGGAGATGACCGCAGAAATCATACCGGAAGGATCGGCAATACCGGAAGCTACGATCGAAGTTGCCCCCGAGGCGGCAGAGATAGCATTCGAGATGTCCGGATTTTCTGCGGACGCTGAAGAGCCAGAGATCGGGATAACAGTCATTGAGGACACTCCTGCAGAGATCATACAGGAAGTATCGGCAATACCGGAAGCTGCGATCGAAGCACCCCTCGAAGAGGAGATAACATTCGAGATGTCCGGATTTTCCGGAGACGCTGCGGAGGAGATATGGGCGGCAGAGGATATGTTCACGATCGATCCGCTGAAGGAGATCGAGAACGATGCCCCGATGCAGGAAGCCGTATGCGACCACATACATATCGATGAGATGGAAGAGAGCCTTCTGGCGATGATGGACTGCGTTCTCGTTGACGACGAGATCGTTCGTGTGTCAGATGTATCTGTGCAGGAGGGGACGGTCCCGGACGCGCCGGCGATAGAGATGCCTGCCGTTGCGGAGACAGCGATAGAGATGCCTGCGGCACAGGAAGCGGTCAGGATGCCGGAAGTAGCCGTGACGCATGCAAAGGCGCATGCGGCCTGTGCCGATGCGCTGAGCATACATTTCTCCTTCCCTTCGGAAGAGACTTTGTCGCCGTCGGCCGGAGTGAGCTTCATCTGGGGAGGTTGACAATTATCCGAGGCCCGTGAATTCCTCCTCACGGGCCTTACTGTTTTTTTGACCATTAAAAAGACTAAGCGTAAATACAGAGAGCGTGATACACCGTACCATGGCAGAGCTTGACATGGGGCAGTTACTGATAATATTATCAGTATTATTCGTCCTGGCGTTCTCCGCGTCCACTGTGATGAAGCGCTTCGGCATCCCGGGGCTGATAGGGGAGATACTCGTCGGAGTTCTGGTGGCCAATGTGATAATAGGGGATTGGAGCTTCCTCGAGGATACGCTCAACGTGATCCGTCCGGGGCTGGACGAGCATGGCGTCTTCGCGGACGGCAATCTGTACTGGTCCGTGATCGAGGCGTTGGCGCAACTCGGGGTCATATTCCTGCTGTTCACTGTAGGCCTTGAAACAAAGGTGAAGGATCTGACGTCCTTCGGAAGGACGGCGCTGCTCGTCGCGATATTGGGAGTGGTGATCCCGCTGATCCTCGGGTATGCGGTCATAATGGTATGGTACGGGGACATCTACGTCGCGTTATTCATGGGTGCGGCGATGGTCGCGACGTCGGTCGGCATAACGGCGCAGGTGATAAGGGACATGCACCTGATGAGCGCATCGGAATCCAGGATAATCATAGGTGCGGCGGTCATAGATGATATTTTGGGGATAATCGTGCTGACGATAGTCGCAGGGATGGCGGCCACCGGCACCATAGACATCACGGATGTGGCGGAAGTGGTGATCATTTCGTCAATATTCGTCATCGCCGTGATCGTATTGTGCAGCAAGGGCATGCCGCGCATCGCCGGCAGGCTGAAGGCGGCCGCTGACGGAAAATGGATGTCAAAGATAGACCTATTCGCGGTCGCCGTGATAATATGCCTTGTGATGTCGGCACTCGCCGCCGAGATGAGGCTGGCACCGATCATCGGAGCGTTCCTGGCAGGCATGATATTCGCGGACCATGCGCACGATCACGGGCTGGATAAGAAACTGTCGACGGTGACGGCGCTCCTCCTGCCGTTCTTCTTTGTTTACGTGGGTTTACATATAGATGTCAGGCTGTTCGATTCCGAGCTCATCATCCTGGCGCTGATAATAATCGTACTGGCGATAATCTCGAAGTACATCGGATGCGGCCTCGGGACGATGATAAGCGACCGTAAAAAGGAAAGCTCTCCGAACATCGTCGGCATCGGGATGATACCAAGAGGGGAAGTGGGGATAATCGTTGCGCTGATAGGCGTCAAGATGCTGCTTGAGTCGAACCCTTACATCATAGATGTGTTCGCCATCGTGGTGCTCATGTCAGTGGTCACAACGGTCATAGCGCCGTTTGTGCTGTCACGCGCGTTCAAGAAGAAGTACGGAAAACGGGCATGAATTCATCATGTACGGTGCAGAAAGATCACATAGGATAGAATATGTGCAGAAGCAACACACCTATGGAAACGCCTATGGCGATGCCGATCACGACCTTCGGCGAGATCTTGAGGGCCTTGTCGTTCTCCGTGTCGAAGTATCTTATAAGGCCGGCCTGCTGCTGTATACCGCTGCCTTCTTTCTTTGCCATGTTATTCTCAATCATGCGTTCTGTATAAAAAGATTGTCAGGCATCTTGGATGATTTCCTGTCAGCCCGGTCATGAGAGCGCATAAGCATACCATGCGACCGTCATGTCAGGGGTTCAGAAGAACATGATAATGTCTGGAGAGGGACCCGTGCACCTTCTGCACGAACACGTCCTCCAACTCCATCGGCTCAGGATGCAGTTTGCACGGAAGTACTGCCGTCGCCCTTCCGCCGTGTTTCAGGCACCTGCTCATCGATGTCATCGCACGGCGGTATATGCTCATGATGTCCTCTCCGGCGGTGTGCGTGGACCTCCCGTAGGGAGGGTCGGTGACGACCGCATCAACATCGGTGAACCTCGAAGGCACGTCGCCTATGTCCAGGACATCGGAGTCATGCATCCTCAGGCCGTAATGCTCCATGTTCTCGATGCACCCGGTCACCATCCTTTCGTCGATGTCCGATGCCATCACCCTCATCCCCATGGACGCAGCCTCCATGATCACCCCCCCGGTGCCGCAGAACGGGTCCAGTACGGTGCCGCCCTTTCTCACGCCTGTCAAATTGATGGATGCGCGTGCGAACTTCGGGTGCAGTGATATCGGCGAGAAGAACGGCCTCTCAGCGACCTTCCTCTTTTCGAACGATGATCTGTCAACTGTCTCGTCACAGATGAACACGTGTATCCTGTCCGACATGAACACCCTGACCTCAATGTCTGGGTCGTTCAGGGAGACATCGTTGCGTCGTGAAAGGGCCTTCCCGAGTTTTTTAACGATATCCCGTGAATCGATATGGCACATCATCCCCTCAAATCTTCTGGCGCGGACCGCGAATGTCCCTTCAGGTATGACGATATCATCGAATCCCGAGGTATCGGAGACGTCAAATGAGCCGAGATGCCTTCCCAGTTTTTGGGTGAGGGCGATCCTTTCGGCGATATCTCCGAACGCAGAATCATCGAACTCCGCTGTAGCGTAGCCGGGGCCCTTCGAGAACGAGGACGCGGCGGAGCCGGATGCCGCCGTTATGCATGCATACGCTTCCGCGGCCGGCATGACAGGATGCTCTCCCGAAAGTTCAAAGAAATATTTTCCGATCATATCAACACGGTCTCGCGATCATTTGGCCTTATGGCGCACCTTCACCGCTATCCCTCTGCTGAGGTCCTCCATCTCCGCCCCCGACATCGCGGCGACACCCACAGCCTTCACGGTGCCGTTCATTGTCACGGCGACCTCATCGCCCGCCCTTATGTTACGGTCCGCCTTTGAGACCCCCACAGCAAAGAGGTTCCCCTTCATCTCAAAGTCCGCCATCTCCGCCACGCTGACGCCCGCCGCCGCAAGGCGCTCTGCGCCCTCTAACGTAAGCGACACCATCCCTCTCTCCGGACTCAGCATCCCTATCTGTTCCTTTCCGGAATGCATCTTCCAGTAGGGGAATTTCCCGGTCACGTCGGTATTGTGCATAAGTGCATCCGCCGCATCCTTACCGAACTGGAATCTCAGCACGGAACGGATGTTCTCCTGCCTATCCTTATGGTACCCGCACCTCTCCATCCCGGCGGCCGCATCGCGTACCGCATTCTCCAGGTTATTGAGTGATGCGGGGGACGCAGGATCGCCGACGGACGTTTCCGTCAGGTCGGTGAGCTCCCTTATCAGATCGGTGGCATCGCCGAGATGGGATATCACTTCGTCATACCCGAACTCAAGCAGTTCTGAGAGCATGCCGCGTATAATCTCCCTTTCCTGACATTTCCACTCTCCTGTGACAGGTATGTCGTAGGAGGATG
The DNA here is from genome assembly GCA_031285205.1 of Methanomassiliicoccaceae archaeon. Taxonomy (GTDB): domain Archaea; phylum Thermoplasmatota; class Thermoplasmata; order Methanomassiliicoccales; family Methanomethylophilaceae; genus Methanomicula. Next base: position 11,928 of record JAITWO010000023.1, read on the forward strand.
CGGGGAAGAACACGTCCAATTCTCTGGGGACGATGCCCAGCGGGGATGTGACGATGACCTCGTGGACCAGCGTATCATGATCGCCGGTGTGTATAGCGGACGCGAACGCCTTGTGTGTCTTTGAAGTATGGTACGGCTTTTTAGCGGAGCATGGAAGAAGGACGAGTATGCGCTTATGCTCCGGGGGGACGTAACGTTCGGAGATCATCTTCCGGAAGCGTCTCACCTCCGGCCTGAATAATGATTGGGTGGTGTTGCACGAGAACCTTCCTCCGACCGTACTGCACATCTCCTCTTGATATTCGTAACCGACACGGTCGAATATCCTGAGCGCGGCAACCAGGGAGGGCGATGACACCCTCTGGTCGACCAGCTCTCTTAACCTTCCGGAACTGATGAACATCGTCACTTTAGAGCATTCCGCCGCGATCTCGTCAATATTCCGCTGCGACACATCCTGATCTGTAAAGATCTCCCCTTCCGGAATGTATAACATACCGAGCCTTCCCGCGGAGACGGGCAGGGAATCATCGAACACATCTACGCCCATATAGGTCAGCAGCGCCAGGTTGGACGGGTCCGCGAGGCCGGGCGCATACAGCAGAGAATTATTCCCTATCTTCATCCGGATGTGCATTATCGTGTCGACCATCCTTCTCGGGTCCTTCCTCAGCTCAAATGCATTAGAGATCACCGTGATGTCGGTATCCTCAGGGATCACCTCGTCACCGGTGAGCGGAAGCCTGAGCACGCACACTCCGTTATCATCATGGGGAGGGGAGCGGGCATCCGATGAGGCGACCGTCCTGAGTCCGCGGTCCATGAGGATCTTATCATCGCCAACGACAAGCGCCCTTGCACGGTCATCAACGGAAACGTATATCTGCGGTATGCAGTCTGCATCAGCGGACCGATCGACCGTCCTCAGCAGGACCGGCGTCCTTATCGTGACGCCGTTCTTTCTGAGCTCGCATATCCTCCCCCTCTGCGACCTTGACAGGACCTCAAGCATGAATGTCGCAACACCCTTTCATTAATTAATGTTGCCCATGCCGGCATGTGCATATGTGCGCATGGCGAAGAAGTAAGCAAAGATGTTAAATCGTCCGCACAGATACGGATATGCATGAGCTTTTACGATAAGGACATTGTTTCCATCAGGGACTTCGGCAGAAAGCAGATCGAGGAGATACTGGAAGTATCGGAGAGGATGGTGCCTTACGCCATGGGCGAGAAAAGGACAAAGGTCCTTGAAGGCCGCATACTCGGGAATCTGTTCTTCGAACCGTCGACCCGTACCAGGCTGTCGTTCGAGAGCGCCGCCCACAGGCTGGGGGTCGACGTGATAGATGTATCCGAGATGTCAGCGACATCCATCTCCAAAGGGGAGACCCTTGCGGACACGATAAGGATGGTGGACGCATACTGCGACCTGATAGTGCTGAGGCACCCTCACGAGGGGGCCGCAAGACTGGCCGCGAAGTTCTCGGAGAACCCGGTGATCAATGCGGGCGACGGTGCGGGATCGCATCCCACACAGACGCTCCTGGACCTTTTCACTATAAAGAGGGCGAAGAAGAATATTGACGGGCTGAACATAGTGCTCGTCGGGGACCTCAAATATGGGAGGACGGTGCACTCGCTGATCGATGCACTCTCAATATTCGGAGCAAAACTGACGTTCGTTGCTCCGAAGACACTGCAGATGCCCGAGGACAATGTGAAGCATGTGAAGAAGAGCGGCATCAATCCGATCCTCACGGACAGACTGGAGGACGTGATACCGTCAGCGGATGTACTGTATGTAACAAGGATCCAAAGGGAGAGGTTCCCTGACCCGTCGGAATATAACAAGGTGGCAGGGATGTACCGTATAAACAACGAGATGTTAAGGGAGGCGAAGAGCGACATGATCGTCATGCATCCGCTTCCCAGAGTGGACGAGATAGCCCCGGAGGTGGACAGCACCCCGCATGCCAAATACTTTGAGCAGGCGTTCAACGGGATACCGGTGAGGATGGCATTGCTGTACATGATATTGGGAGGGGAGGGATTATGATGGAGACTCCGAGAGAGATAAAAGTGTCACCGATAAGGAACGGGACGGTCATAGACCACATCACTGCCGGCCAGGCGCTGAACGTGCTCAAGATACTCGGCGTCAACGAATATAACGTTGATTCGACGATAAGCGTCGTCATGCGCGTATCCTCCAAGAAAGAGGGGACGGGCGGGTGGAAGGACGTCGTGAAGGTGGAGGACCGCGAACTGGACACGAAGACGGTCGATAAGATAGCATTGATAGCTCCGAACGCCACGATCGCGATAATAAGGGATTACTTCGTGGCTGAGAAGAAGAAAGTGAACCTTGCGCCCACGATATCCGGGCTGGTCAGATGCAGCAACCCCAACTGCATCACCAACAGGAACGAACCGGTGGAGCCGGAGTTCGATGTCGTATCAAAGGACCCGCCGACGCTCAGGTGCAAATACTGCGACAGGATGCTGTCGAACATATCGGACAATCTGATCTGATGAGGCTGATAATAGTCACCGGGATGCCCGGTACCGGTAAGGAGGAGTTCCTGAACGTCGCCGTTGATATGGGGATACCGTTCATCAGGATGGGCGATGTCGTCAGGTCGTCGTATGTGACGCGCGATGCTTCATGCGAAGCCATGTCAGTGGGCGAGTTCGCCGAATCCGAACGTAAAAGATACGGATACGACATATGGGCGAAACGTTCGCTTGAGAGGATGAACGGCCCCGTGTTCTTGGTGGACGGATGCAGGAGCATAGACGAGGTCAACGCATTCAGGCCGCTGACTGATGACGTGATCGTCGTAGCGATCCATTCCACACCCGAGACGAGATATGAGAGGCTTGTCAGACGAAACAGGAACGACGCCCCGTCGACGCTGCAGGAGTTCATCGAACGGGATGACAGGGAGATAGGATGGGGCCTCGCGAAGATCATCGCGCTCGCCGACATAATGATACCGAATGATACAACGCTCGAGGACCTCCATGAGGCATCAAGGAACGTGCTTGAGAGGCTGAGGCCGTGAGATATTCGATAACGAGACTATGCGGCGGCAAAGCCATCATGGCATCCCCCCGCGAGATGTTATGCATAGACATGGACAGCGCCCCGGCGATACTGTCGTCGGTAGGCAGCATAGGCAAGCACGATGATATGATGATCGTGATGTCGTGGAAGGGGATGGAGGTCACCGTGTACCCGCAGGGCAAGGTGATGTTCCATCCGCTTGAGGAGAGAGAAACGGCGATCGCGTACGCCGACGAGATATTGAGGATGCTCGTTGGGTAGACTATATTTATGTTCCCGTCAATGACGTTCCGATGGAGCTATTGGAACTGCTGATCATCATTGTCCTCGCAGGGCTGTTGTCCATACTGGCACAGTATCTGGGCCTCCTGACGTTCGACGGTGCGGCGGTATCGCTCGGGATCGGGCTGATAATAGGTCTGTTCGGATCGGTCGATTGGCTTCTGGTGCTGATAATATTCACGGCGCTGGGATTCGCGGCGACGCTGGTGGGATTGGCAAAGAAGAGGTCAAAAGGTCTGCAGGAGGGGAAGACCGGCGAGAGGATGTACAAGAACGTGGTCGCCGTAAGCTTCACACCATGTTTGTTCGCAGTATTATCATTCCTCATCGGAGGGACGGGAGGAGAACATTATACAATAATGTGCATCGCATACATATCTTCCATAACGGTCGCCGCAGCAGATACGATAGCGAGCGAGGTCGGTGTGAAGGACAAAAGGGTATGGCTGATCACCACTTTCAAAAGGGTTCCGCCGGGCACGGACGGGGGGGTGTCGGTAATAGGGACGCTCCTGGCACTGATGGCGGCGTCCGTGACAGCGGTCATAGGATGGCTGCTGATATTCGGGCTCACTTTCGATGTATTGTTCTTTGTTCCGATAATGGCAGGGATGGTAGGGTGCTTTGCGGATAGCGTAGTAGGTGCGACGATAGAACAGGCCGGTTACGTATCAAAATACACAAACAACGCAACAACGGCGTTCATGGGCGCATTATTCGCGATATTTGTCTGTGTGTTCCTGTTCTGATTTTTCGATTTGCGCTGTTAAATGGTAGAATATGGTCAAAAAAACTACGAATTTCGTAGATTTACAGATCAAAAAGAAAAAAATATCGTTTAACAGTAAACATATACGGGATAACATTAATATACTATGAGTATTTAGTATATTTCAGCGATGCCGGGCAGCTCTGAGAACACGCACGTCTACACCTTTTTGGCGTGTGCAGGGCGGTCGGTTGAACAGAAGGAGGAAGGTAAATGAGGGACAGAACCACGTTGAACGTTGCGTCCGTCCCGTTGGCACCTTCGGTGTCTGCGGCTTCGGAGTGCAGCGCGAGCAGTATACTCAACAATGAACAGTTGCTTCCGTGCCTGGACAGAGAGCACGAGATGTTCGGATACGGCATGATATATCTGCCGTCCGAGAACGCATCTATGGAGATAGGGGACAGCTTCGACCCGACAGGAGAGTACCTGGGAGTGTCCATTGCCGCACACGGCGGCATGCATCACTTCTGGGGCGGCGCGAAAGCTACCGGCGACATATTTGTTCCCGGGAACGTGAGCATAGTCGGCTCGATGAGCATAGACGGGGATATCTATGTCAGCGGAGGCATACATGTGACCGGGGATGTCAAGGTGACCGGAGGGATGACGGCCACCGACAGCATCCGTGTGGCACCGGAAGGAGCATTGTCCTGTTCGGGGCCGGCAGCGGTCAACGACATGGAAGTGCACGGACTTGCACACATAAACGGCACGTTCGTCGTCACCGGGGTGCTGGAGATCAGGAACGGCGGAAAGCTGGAGATAGGGGACAGCGGCATGATCGCAATCCTCCGCAACCGCGACACATCCGCCCCGCGCCTGATCGTTGACAGCGGAGGGTCGATGGATGTGAAAGGCACGATCGATGCATCGGAGCTGGTATCGACGCAGATCGTGAACACAGGCGGCATATGGGCGCACCCGTACAGCGGAAAGGCGGAGATATTCTATGATGTCTTCGTATTCGTTAACGGACAGGACAGGTCCCAGGGGGAACTGGCGCGCCATGGCGACGACCTCAGGATAGTGCCGTGCCAGAACGGCGACATAACGCATGTGGACATAACTGTGGACGGGGTTCTGATAGACCCGGAAATGTATATGTATGACGGCGTTTCGGTCACCGTGCCGGCACCGGTGATGGACGGCATCTCGGGAGAGATAGACATAAGCGTGACATCAACTGAGATAAAAGAGGACGTGGCGGCACCGCGCATGCATGCCTCATCGGCCGACCCTCCGTGCGCCCTGATATCGTCAACGATGACGGTGCTCATGCTTGCCAGTGCGATCCTGAAGAACAAACAGGACCGGAACTCACCTTAATAAACCCCTTCAAAAAACAACTTATAAATAAATAAAAGAGAACGGGTGTTGCCCGTTCATAGTTTGCAGAGTTTCTGTAACCGTTCCCACTTTTTGTCGATGTCGGCCTGCGCATCCCCGACAAGGTCCATCCACTTATCCTTCATCAGATGCTTGAACCTTCCCTGGGAGTTCAGCCAGTCGGTCAGCGGCTTCTTCGGTATCTTGCCGTCGGCGATCTTGGAGCTCTCCCCCGTCAGGCGGTACTTCCCGTTCTCGTACTCGTACAGCGGCCACACACATGTCTCAACGGCAAGCTGCGCCAGCGATATTGTATCAGAGGGGTCTGTCCTCCAGCCTCTCGGGCACGGCGAGATCGCATTTATGAACGACGGGCCGTTGGCCTCGAATCCCTTCCTGCATTTCGTGATGAGGTCGCGCCAGTTGTGAGGTGACACCTGGGCCGCATACGGGATGTCGTGGGCGGCGACGATCATCGTCAGGTCCTTCGGATATCCCGTTTTTCCGGGGATGACGGACCCGGCGGGGGATGTCGTCGTCGATGCGCCGATGCCTGTGGCACCGGACCTCTGTATGCCGGTGTTCATGTACGCCTCGTTGTTCATGCACACATACATCATGTGGTGCCCCCTTTCGAGAGCCCCTGAGAGTGCCTGGAAGCCAATATCATAAGTCCCGCCGTCACCGCCGAGCGCTACGAACTTGATATCATCCTTGATCTTCCCCTGCCTCTTCAGCGACTGGTACGCCGCCTCGGTGCCGGCGCATGTTGCTGCGGCATTCCCGAACGCCGTGTGTATCCACGGTATGTTCCAGGCGGTGTACGGATAGATGGAGGTGGACACCTCGAAGCAACCCGTCGCGTTGGATACGACCACCGGCTTATCAGTTGCCATGAGCAGTTGCCTTACGATTATCCCCTCGCCGCATCCGGCGCATAACCTGTGGCCGGATGTCAACTTGGAAGGGGTCTTTGATAACTCCTTCAGCGAACTCATAACTTCACCCCCAGATAGTTGACCTTCTTTGCCTTTTTATCGATCATGTCCATGAACACGGTCTTAAGGTCATCGGTCTTCGCATCACGTCCCCCTATACCGTAAACGTAGCTGTACATGTTCGGCATCTTGTCAAGACAGACCGCCGATGAGATCATATCTTGATACAGCGGACCATACCCGCCGAGGGGCATGAACCTGTCAAGCACCGCAACGCCCTTCTTCCCCTTGACCGCCTTGGCGATCTTATCCGATGGCAGCGGCCTGAACAGACGGGGCATCATCGCACCCACCTTCTTGCCTTCGGCACGCAGCATGTCCACGGCAGCCCTCATCGTCCCGAACGTCGACCCGAGACAGACGGCGACGTAATCCGCGTCATCACATCTGTACTCCTCGACGGAACTGTACCTTCTGCCTGTGACCTTGGCAAAATCCCTGAACACATCGTCCGTAACTTTCAATGCGGCGTCCATCGCCTCCTTCATCTGATATTTATGTTCGTAATAGTAGTCCGGACTGTCCATCACACCGTACGTCACCGGGTTCTTCCAGTCGAGCATAGGATACACCGGCTTGTACTTCCCGACGAACTTCTGCACATCATGCGTGTCCATCGGTGTCATGCGTTCTATGGCGTGCGTCGATATGAAGCCGTCGAGGCAGGTCATTATCGGAAGCTGAACGTCCTTGTGCTCGGCGATCCTCGGGGCCATTATGGCGTTGTCATACGCCTCCTGGACGTTCTCCGCGAATATCATGAGCCATCCCGTATCTCTGGATGCCATCGCGTCGCCGTGGTCGCAGTGGATGTTGATCGGTGCGCTCAGCGCCCTGTTGGCAACAGCCATCGAGACGGGCATCCTGAGGCCGGATGCGATCCCGAGCATCTCCCACATGTACCCGAGGCCGGCCGAGGCGGTGGCCGTGACGGTCCTCGCACCCGCAGCCGCCGCCGATATGCAGACGGTGAGGGCGCTGTGCTCCGATTCGGTGCACACGAACTCCGTGTCGACCTCGCCGTCAGCGACATAATCTGAGAATCGCTCAACGATTATGGTCTGCGGGGTTATCGGGTAAGCGGCACAGACATCGGGATTGATCTGCTTCCATGCCATCGCTATCGCAGAATCCCCGTTTATTCCAATATCCTTATGTTCCATCTGAATCACTCCTGCGCCATGGTTATCGCCTTCTTCGGGCACACTTTCGAACATATGCCGCAGCCTTTGCAGTGCGTCATCCTGAATCCGGTCATCTTTCCGATCCTGACGTCAACGAGAACGCTGTCATCCGGACAGTAGACCCAGCAGGTCATACAGTCGATGCACAGATCCCGGTCCAGAACGGGCCTGAATGATCTCCAGTCCCCCGTTTCGAACTTCAGCGCGCTTCCCGGCTCTATCACGCGCCCTCCGGGTACCAGCGGCATATCACTGCACCTCCTTGTACGCGCGCTTCAGCGCAGACAGATTCTTTACAATTATCTTGTCCGGAAGCTTACCGGTGAACTTTGATGTCATCTGATCTTCCAACGAATTGAATGACACGATCGGCGATATCTTCACGAGGGCACCGAGCATCGAGGTGTTGGCCATGGGCCTCCCTATCTCCTCCGTCGATATCTTTGTCGCATCAACTGCATAGCACCTCACATCGGTATCCAGCGCATCCTGCAGTTCCTTTGCGGATCCAGGATAATTGGCCAGGACGACGCTCTCCTTCTTCAGGCCGGCGGTTATCTTGACCTTCCCGACGAGGGTGGGGTCAAGCACTATGACGATATCAGGTGCATACACCTGACTGTGCACCCTTATCGGGTCTGATGATATTCTGGTGAATGCCCTGATGGGCGCACCCATTCTCTCCGGGCCGAATTCCGGGAACGCCTTGACGTGCTTTCCCTCCCTTATCGCGGTCTCGGCCAAGATCTCGTTAGCCGTGACGACACCCTGTCCGCCACGCCCGTGCCAACATAATTCCATGTTCAAATCGAACCCTCACAGTACCGAAGAAACAACATTGTATTTTAAACCTTATGTTGTTTTAATGAAAAAATGATGATTAACCAGGCACGTCTGCGACAAGCGTAAAATAATATATCAACAGGTGCGATAATCGTAAAAATACGACGGATATCGTTATATGTGCATAATTTTTAGGTAATCCTAAAAAAAATCGGCATCAAAGGGAAGTATTATATGCACACCCTCCGTTGACATACACGTACCTGCGGGTAATCGTAAAGGGATGACATCATGAAGAGGATCGCCAACGTCAACGAGCTGCGTGTGAACGACATACCGTATGTGGGCGGGAAGGGAGCGAACCTGGGTGAGCTCACCGCGGCCGGTTTCCCGGTGCCGGACGCCTTCGTGCTGACAACAGCGGCATACGACTACTTCTTAGAAAAAAGTAAGATAACCCCTAAAATTAAAAAAGAACTGAGCACGAGAAAGAAGGACAGCGACCAGTCGCTCACCGACGCATCCGTAAAGGTGAGGGCGCTGTTCGAGCAGAACGAGATCCCGACGGACCTGAAGAAGGAGATCCTGGAAGCATACAGGACATTATTCCCCGAGGGGAAGAAAGGGTTCGTGGCGGTGAGGTCATCGGCAACCGCCGAGGACCTCCCGGATGCAAGCTTCGCCGGCCAGCAGGAAACATTCCTGAATGTTTCGACACCGGAGGACCTTTTGGACAAAGTAAGGAAGTGCTGGTCCTCGCTGTTCACCGCAAGAGCGATATCATACCGTGAGAAACAAGGGTTCGAACATGATTCCGTGAAGTTGGCCGTAGTGGTACAAAGGATGGTCAATTCCGAGATGTCGGGGATAATGTTCACGGTGGACCCGCACAGCGGGAAGGACGAGATAATAGTTGAAGCGGGATTCGGGCTGGGCGAGGCGATAGTCGGCGGGGAAGTGACGCCGGATACCTACGTTATCAACAAAAGGATAATGGAAATAAACAAGAAAAGGATCGCCGCGCAGAAATGGAAGTACATCAAGGGAGCGGACGGCTCCACGATAAAGGCGGACATTCCGAAGGAATCGCAGAAGGCGCAGAAGATCGAGGACAAGTTCATCATCGAGGTCGCGTCAATAGGAAGGCAGATAGAGATACACTACGAAAGGCCGATGGACGTCGAATGGTGCATCGAGAACAGCAAAGTATACATTGTTCAGGCAAGGCCCATAACCGCGGTAGGCGAGAGCGCGGCCGGAACATCCGGCGAGGCCGCAAACGCGGAAGTGCTGGCAACCGGGCTAGGTGCCAGCCCCGGCGTTGCCGCGGGGACCGTTAAATTTTACGATGAGGGGATGAGCCTCGACATAATCAAGAAGGGAGATATCCTTGTGACGACAATGACAATGCCGGACATGGTTCCTGCGATGAGCCGTGCCGTTGCGATAGTGACCGACGAGGGCGGCATGACATGCCACGCCGCGATAATATCCAGAGAATTGGGGATACCGTGCATCGTCGGCACAGGCGACGGCACGAACATCCTGAGGGACGGCATGGTCGTCACCGTGGACGGGTCCTCAGGAACAGTATATGACGGCGATTCGATAAAGAACAATGAACGAAAAGGTACCGAACCGGTAACGATCACGGCACCCAGCGTCCCGGTCACGGGGACAAAGGTGTTCGTGAACCTGAGCATGCCTAACAAGGCCGAAGAGGTGGCGAAGCTCCCGGTCAGCGGCGTGGGTCTGATGAGGATAGAGTTCTTATTCACCAGTTACGTCGGCGAACACCCGTTGCATGTGATCGCGGAAGGAAGGTCAGAGGACCTGGTGAACAAACTGGCCGAGGGGATAGGGATCGTCGCAAGGGCATTCTATCCGAGGCCCGTCATACTAAGGACATCAGACTTCAAGACCAATGAGTACAGGGACATGAAAGGCGGGATAGATTACGAGCCGATGGAATCGAACCCGATGATAGGATGGAGGGGATGCTCGCGTTACGTTTCCGATAAGTACAGGGAGGCGTTCATGTGCGAACTGCGCGCAATAAAGAAGGTGCGCAACGAGATGGGGTTAAAGAATCTGTGGATGATGCTGCCGTTCGTAAGGACCATTGAGGAGGCGGAGGACATCGCAGAAATGATGAGGTCCGTAGGTCTGAAGAGGAGCAGGGACTTCAAACTGTACTTCATGGCGGAGGTGCCGGTCAACATATTCATGGCCGATCAGTTCTGCCAGCACTGCGATGCGTTCTCGATCGGTTCCAATGATCTGACGCAGCTGATCATGGGCGCGGACCGCGATTCCGATATCCTGGGAAGGATGGGATACTTTGATGAAAGGAACGACGGTGTGAAAAGAGCGATAAGCCATCTGATAAAAGTGGCGCACGAGCACGGCAAGGAAGTGTGCATCTGCGGACAGGCGCCGTCCGTGTATCCGGAATTCACGGAGTTCCTGGTGCAGGAAGGCATCGACGGGATATCTCTGAACCCGGATACCGTGATAAAGACCAAATCGGTGATAGCGTCGGCGGAACAGAGGGTGCTGCTCCAGGGGATCAGGGGCCGCAGGACACAGTGAAGTGGGCCGCATCCTTTCTGATCGGTCACTCGTCGGGGCTGTTGCTGTTGGCCAAGCGGTCCGTCAGCTTCGCCAATTCATCACTGTCCATCATTTTGGTGGTCATCTCGATGAACGGGTGTTTGGCCCCTTCTATTATATTGACATCATCCAGTGAACGGAGCCCCCATTTCTCGGCCGTTCTTTCGAGGCCCAGCGTGACGTCGTAATTGTCCGGCTCAAGTATCACGGCATTGAACGTCCTGGCCCCCATCTTCCTTGCGGCCATGACCCGATGATGACCGTCAACGATAAGATATCCCCTTATCCTCTTCACAACGATCAGCGGTTCGTTCAGCCCCCTCTTTATCTCGTACATTCGTCCGGTAAGCTCATCCATGAACACCTCTTTCTGTGTTGGAAGCGCCTCATTCAGCGGTATATCGCCGTAATTGATCTTCAGATGGATGCCATTCTGCTGTTCCAGGAATGACTTCACCGACATGACCTTCTCAGGCCTCGATTTCTCAATGTGCGAACGTACAACATCAATGTTCGAAATGATCCCGATGAGCATACCCTCTTTATCAATGACGGGAAGGTTCCTGAGGCCGTACCTGAACAGCACGCGCATGGCATCATTCATACTCATCTCCGGCCTTGCGCACATGGTGCCCCTCTTCATGACCTCCCTTATCTTCGCGTCAGGGCGGTCCGTGAAACGTAATAATTCCTTGGCGGTTATGAAACCGACGAGATATCCTTTCTGAGTGACCGGGAACCCATGAAAATTCGATTGGGTGATCTTCTTGGCGACCTCGCTTACCGTCATATCCGGATTGACGGACTCAACGACGGCAACCATGTAATCTGAGACGGTCGTCTGTTTGGGCATGTTATCTCATCCATATGAACGCAAAGGAGATTAAATCTGTTGCCGTCCCGGAACGATGTTTTGCAACTCGCTCGCGTACCATCCGTATATGAGTGTCACCGCGGGACGCTCATGTTCACCTGAGGTAACGGTGTGTACTATAATTATAAATAAATCACGGGCGATGATAACGGCAGGTCATCATGACGGATAAGATATCTTCTGCAAGGTACAGGGAACGCAACGAGATCCTTATGTTCAAGGGAAAACCCGACGGGAGTTTCATAGGAGGTATAATGCCGTCCGTGTTCGAAAATTTCCGTCTCGGCCTTTACGAGAGAAGATACAAGAAGCTGAAGGCCGGATCTGAGAAATGGCATCTTGAGCAGGAAAAGGTCAGCAATCTGCCGTCAGTGAAGATACATGCGAAACGTAGGGCGCTATTTTACATGACAACGCTGAACTGCGGTGACAGACTGTACGTGCACCCCAAGGTCATAATCTATTTTCCGCAGAACATGACCATCGGGAACAATGTGTTCTTCAACAGAGGGGCGTTCATCACTGCAAGAGAAGAGGTCATAATAGGGAACGATGTCCTCATCGGTCCCAACGTGATGATAAACAGCGGCAATCACAATTATGCGGATAAAAATAAATTGATACAGGAGCAGGGGCACACATCGAAGAAGATAGTCATAGGTGACGATGTGTGGATAGGCGGGAACGCGGTGATACTTCCCGGCATCACCATAGGGAAGGGCGCCGTGATAGCGGCAGGTGCGATAGTGACGAAGGACGTTGACGAGTATACCGTCGTTGCCGGCATACCGGCAAAGAAGATGAAGGAGCGCGGAAGTAATGGATGACATTCTGTGTGGATCCATCAAGTCAAAAATGTTTTAAGTCCCCAGCACTTTCTGAAATGACAGCGAGGAGCGGTTTCAGGAGATTGCCGTGATGGACAGGACTTTGAATTCAGTCGTACACGAATTAAAGATCAAGCCAGAGTATTTCTTAGCTGTTCGGTCCGGCCATAAAAAATTCGAATTGAGAAAAAATGACCGAAATTTTAAGATCGGAGATGAGCTTATTTTATGTGAATGGGACGAAAACGGCTATTCAGGAGAGAAGGTCCGCTGTCGCATAGAGTATTTGCTGAAAGGCCATGACGGATTGGGTGAAGATTACGTCATATTAGGCATAAGCCTGATTCACTATGGATCCACATACGCGAACGACTGAGGCGCAGAGGTCAGCCCATAGTCCGAGAGGGCCCTCCCCCTAGGATATTGTTCGATCTTCTTTAGCTCATAAGCAATAGCAAGGGACCTGCCCTTGTAGTATTCATCGAAGAATTCCTTATCTATACCAGCATGCTCAGACGTGATCCTCCAAAGATCTTCCGGGTGCTCTTCCAACACCTTTTCTATCTCCGCTTCCCCCACGACCTTCATCACCGGGGATGTGGAATAAATAACGATCTTCGAAATACTTTCTTTGCACCGGACCTTTCGGAACTCGTATTTTTTTGACCCGTTGAATATGTTATCAACATGGTTTGGATTTATCGATAATAACATTGCGTACATCTTTCCCACCTATTTTCAAAAGTTCGACAGACTGTTCCCGGGTCAGTTTTTGATTGTATGGGTGCGATTTTCCCCATAATCCTTTTTCAACCAGTTTATTGTAATTCACATTGTTGCCGGCTCCGAAATACCCATTGTATAACATTTCGACAACATATACATTGGATTTGGAGAAGGAATCTCTGAGCTCTTCCTCGGAATATACTGTCTTATTGCCAACCAAATTGCAAAAATCTTCAAAATTTTTCTTCTCAATCCCAGATTCCTTCACAACAATGACATTTGTCACCGTGCAGAACGAGGTTACCACAGACTTGAATGACGGTTTGTATTCAGTCCCGGTGTATTTTCGATATATGAATGCAAGATCGCCTTCTTTGTAGTCGAGCTTCCCGGCGGGAGTGGCGATATACGTTTTGGCAATCCCATTAGAGACCGGCAGTTCGCTCTCAAGCTGAGGAGTGTTCTTCAGTTCAGAATATTGGAACATCTTGTCGTGGAATACATCATTGATCGGTATGTATCTCCCTCTGCTGAAATCAGGAGAGATGAACGAAAACGATCTTTTTGGATCTGAATGATCCAATTTTCTCCTGTCTTTCATATAAACATTTTCCCCGTTATCCTTTTTACAGCAGAATGTAAAACCGTGTGTCTCTATAACTCCAATGATGTCTTTATGTTTTGGAAAAACGGTGACATATATCTCATTCAACCCTGACTTCTGCCAATTCCAAAGCGCTATCCCTATCGCCCCTTCACCAAGACGTCTTCTTTTTGAAGTATCACATATCTTTATGGTCCCTATCTTCATCCTCGGTTCAGGGGGGAGTGTCCCGACCGCCTCTTCCTCACGATCCTTTAGATAAAGGAACGCCTGTATGGAAGAATCATCGGCGAGGTGGACATAGGCCTTTTCCTTTTTATCGGCCTTTCTGCGGAACCACTTCTCAAAATCAGGGTAATCCTCCTTCAGACTGTCAAAGAAAGGATCATTAATGTCACAATCGGCGAAACATCTTAAATTGAACGGATAATCTCCCTTCACAGTATCGTGCACCCATAACGTTATCGACATTCAACAATATAAAGTTTCAAGGGATATGGCTTTGCGCATAAAGTGCTCTGGCATTCAATTTTTAACTTTAAAAATAGGAAATACCTAAGGGTTATATACTGCTTCAGTATTGGCGATTTTACTGTGCCCTGATAGTGTAGCGGCCTATCATGAAGCCCTGTCGAGGCTTCGACCCGGATTCGAATTCCGGTCAGGGCGCCATTCCTTTCACAAAATGATCGAATATTCTACTCATATGGATTGGCCATAGTGCCATCATAATTTACAAAACAACAAGGCCCCTGCTCATGCGGATCGGTTGTTGCAGGATCCGAAGATGCGCACAGTGTTCTGTCCCGTTGTCGCGTCCTTCTCGAAGACCGCGTTCACATTGAAGATCTCTTTCATGTTCGCAGGCGTGAGAACCTCTTCCGGCGTTCCGACGGCGAATATCTTGTGATCCTTGAGCATCACTATGCGGTCACAGTACCTTACCACCATCGGAAGATCATGAGACACGATGATCACGGTAAGGCCATCATCATCCGAAAGTTTCCTAACTAGTTCCAGGACATCGAACTGGTTGCTTATGTCGAGGTGCAGCGTCGGCTCATCGAGGAGCATTATCTCCGGTGTCTGGGCAAGCGCCCTCGCGATTATCACCCTCTGGCGCTCGCCGCCGCTCATCGTGTTGATATAACGGTCCGCGAAGCCGAGGATGTTCGTTTTCAGCATGGCTTCGTCCACTTTTCTAACGTCATCGGATGATTCCCCCTGGAACTTCCCGAGGAATGGCATCCTTCCCATTGTGACTATATCACGAACTGTGAACGAAAAATGTATCTCGTTGGACTGCGGCACCGACGCGACATGCTTTGCGATATCGGACTTATGCATATCTTTGATATCCTCTTCGTTCAGCAGCACCCTTCCCACAGAAGGGTCAAGGTTGCGGTTAAGGTGTTTGAGCAAAGTCGTTTTACCGCACCCGTTCGGGCCGATTATGCCGATCACCTCTCCAGGTATGATGTCGAGCGTGATACCGTCAAGGACGGGCTTGTCCCGGTAAGAGAAACGGAGGTCCTCTATGCGCATCCTCAATTCCATCCCACCTCATGTCTTCTTCTGCGCAGCAGATAGATGAAATACGGGGCACCGACAAGTGACGTAAGTATCCCGATCGGCAATATGCCCAGATTGGTGAACAGCGATCTCGACAGGTAATCACAGAGCACAACGAATGCCGCCCCTCCGAGCATGGACAACGGAAGGAGCGCCTTGTTGTCCGGTCCTGTAAGGATGCGTATTATGTGCGGTACAACCAATCCCACAAATCCGATCACGCCGCAGAATGCCACCGCGGCAGCGGTGACCAGCGACGAGGAGATGAGCATCTCCAGTCTCACCTTCTTAACGTCAACGCCAAGGTCCTTGGCGTGTGCATCCCCGAGCATCATCGCGTTCATCTCTCTTCCGCGGGTCAGCATTATCAGGCTGCCGGCGAGTATCAGCGGGATGACGATGAGCGTATTGTTCCATCCGTTCTGCGAGAGGTTCCCCATTGTCCAATATACGATCCCGGCCATCCTTTCGCCTGCCAGATACGTCAACAATGAGACCAATGCTGAGAACAACGAACCAACCGCTATCCCCGATAAAAGTAACGTTTCGGTGGGCACACGCCCGCCCACTCTGGAGATGAAGTATACGAGGAAGGTGGTGGCCACACAGAACACGAACGCCAACAACGGGGTCATGAAGAGCATCGACACGGTCCCGAGTGGGATGGTCATGGCGAGCGCGGCACCGAACGCCGCGCCCGATGACAATCCAAGGATATACGGCGATGCCATAGGATTCCGGAACACCGCCTGCATCACCGCCCCTGAGACTCCCAACCCGGCGCCGACCATGCACCCCATCACAACCCTCGGACCGTTGACGTTACGGACTATGGTGTTCACGATGGGGTCGTCGCTCATCCCGATCATGGACATGAACGCATCTTTAAGGGAAAGAGGTATGAACGCCTGAGAAAGGTCAAGGACCATTGAGATAAGAAGCACGATCACCAGGGCGGCAGTCACCGCAAGGAGTCTAATCCTTCTTTTCTCAGCGCTTCCTTTTGACATGTTCCGACCTTGATAGTAATAAAATCTAAAAGGTTTGTGTTACCGCCTCAGTGCCACATACGCAACGGCGATGACCGATATCACGACGGCCACCGCCGCTATGTATATCATCTTGTCATCCCCGCCTCCGCCTCCGCCGTCATCATCAGGTTCCCCGAACACCTCCGGGTACATCGCTGTGGCCATGAACTCTATGCCGTCCATTGATGTCGGACCGTATTGATTCATGATCATGGTCAGTTTGTATATCCTTACGTCATCAGCGATGTTCTTGTCCGCCCTGAACTCATCCGGAGTGCCGGCGTAGTACGGGTCTAAGAATATCACATCGATCTGCTGCTGCACAAAGAAAGTATCATCCACCTGGTACGATGTCAATGCGCTACCGGTCATGGTCGGATCATCGGCCACGTTGATACCTCCGGCAAGCTTCATCAGCACCACGGAATAGGAATTGATGTTACCCACTCTGAGCGTCCCCCCGCTGTAACTTACGTATGCAGCCTTGATCCTTTCATCGAGGGGGACCTCGGCGTTATATATTTCTGCAAGATATTTCACAGTGGCCGCCTGCATGGCATATGTGATCTCACCGGCCTTTTCTTTGAGGCCCAGTATGGCGCCCATCTTGTTGACCATGTCCATGCCCATATCATAGTTGGTGGGGTAGAAGGTCACAACTTTCAGTCCAAGCGTTTCCATCGCCTTTATGGCATTCGCGTGGTACGAGTAGCCGTAAATGAAGACAACATCCCTGTTCTTGTCAAATCCGCCTTCTCCGTTAGCCAGAAGCTGCGCGATCTGCTCCCCGGTGCTCACCGGGAAGCTAGCTACCCCTTCCAGTTCGGTCAGGCCGCTACCGGGGGGCGCTGAATAGTTGTCTATCATCACAATTCTCTCTTTGCACCCCAATTCCAGGAGCGTCGTGGTGAACGACAGCCCCAGTGATGCGACCTTCTGTGCAGGTTCGCTGAACGTGACCGTCGTTCCCACCGAATTGGTCATTTTCACCTCTTCAGATCCATCCGCCGCATCGGCGGACCCTCCGGTCAGCGGTATGACCGCAAGACCGGAGACCGCGAATAATATCGCCATAATGGTTATCATTTTTTTCATATACTATCGACCCCTTGCAAAAGTCGTCGTTCTGTTGTATATCTTAATGATACTTATACTTATGCGCATTTATTAAAATTCGTGTTACTAAATGTTAACGTTAGTAAAATATGTGCTAACAATACTTAGCTTCGGAAACCCGTCCATCAGGCATCCTCTCAGAAAGTTTCTTTAATAGGGTTTCAAATGCATGCGTATGCGATGGATGCTCCGCGGGAAGATACACAGGGCGACGGTGACACAGACCAGGATAGATTATGAGGGCAGTATCACCATTGACATCGAGCTTCTGGAGAAAGCGGGCATATGGGTCGGTGAGAAGGTATACATCGCGAACGTGACGAACGGCAACCGCTTTGAAACGTATGTGATGGAAGGCGAGAGGAGCACAGGCATCATCGCGCTCAACGGCGCAGCGGCACATCTGTGCAACGTCGGGGATAAGATAATAATCATGGGCTATGAGCTCACAGATGTACCGATAAAGGCGAAAGCGGTGACCGTCGACGAGAACAACCGCGCGGTGAAAGAGTTCACCTACTGACACAGGTCCTGATGGCCATGCCGCTGACAATATATTCTGACGGAGGGGCAAGGGGAAATCCCGGGCCGTCAGCGTTCGCCGTGGTCGTATGCAGGAACGGGAAGATCATCCACAGGCATTCCGAATTCATCGGCATCAACACCAACAACGTCGCAGAGTACCGCGGTCTGATCTATGCGGCCGGTTATGCCGTTGATTCCAAGGAAAATGAAGTGGAGTTCGTAATGGATTCGGAACTCGTGATAAAACAGATGAACGGAAAGTACAAGGTCAGGTCCAAGAACCTCATCCAGATGCACAACGACGTCAGGGCAATGGCATCAGCAATACCGAGCGTCAAGTTCACACACGTAAGACGTTCCGATCCGATGATAGCAACGGCCGACGCCCTTCTGAACGACAGGATGGACGAGCACGCACATTCAGGAACGATATCATCTGAAAAGTGAGACCAGATCGTCCAGCCTGACCATCTTCTGATCTCCGGATGACATATCTCTGACGGTAACGGAATTCTCCTTCAGTTCGTTCTTTCCGACGATGACGGCATATTTTGCTTTAACATTGGAGGCGTGATTCAATGTTTTACCTATCTTCCTGCGCATGATGTCTATGTCCGCGGATATACCGCTGCCGCGAAGCATAGAAACGATGCGGGCGGCGTCCGTCCTCACGTCATCAGACACGGGGACAACATAAGCGTCCACACCGGTGTTCTCGAACTTCTGGCCCTCTTTCTCCATCGCCAATAAAATCCTGTCAAAACCGATCGCGAAACCGGTGGAGAATACCTTCTCGCCGCCGAACAGCTCCGACAGCGAATAGGAACCGCCCCCGCATATCTGCTTCTCGGCACCCAGAGAGGGCGCCTCCGCCTCGAAGACCATTCCCGTGTAATAATCCAGACCTCTGACAACTCCCAGGTCTATCTCAACATCAACAACGCCCATTGCCGCCAATATGTCAACGAGTTCCCGCAGATATGAACCCACATCCTCCGATACCTTGCCGAGGACCTCCTTTCCGCCGACCGTCTCGGTTATATCGAATATCTCATCGGCAGCATCATCGCCTACTCCTATGGATCCGAGGATGTCCCTGGCATCATCGTACATCTTCTTGTCCAGTTTCTGAAGTACTTCCGGCAGCCTCTCAGGAGGCACGTTCGCATTAGCTAACATTTGTCTTAGGATGCCGATGTGGCCAATCCTCACCTTATATTCTCTCAGACCAAGGGACTTGATCATGGCCGCAGCCAACGCGATTGCTTCTGCATCCGTTTCGGCATTGGCATTGCCTATGAGCTCGGCGCCGAACTGGAAGAACTCGCGGTAACGGCCGCTCTGCGGCCGTTCATATCTGAAGCATTGCCCAAAGTAGAATAACTTCAACGGTCGCGGTTCGTTGCTCATTGAGTTCACGAACATGCGAACAACAGGAGCGGTAAGTTCAGGACGCAAGGCGATGTTGCGCTCGCCTTTGTCCTGGAATGCGTATATCTCATTGAGGATGTTCGGACCCGACTTCATTATGAACAGTTCCGTTTCTTCAAAAATGGGCGTTGCAACCTCTCTGAAACCGAATGTCTTTGCGGTGCTCCTCAATATGCCTTCGTAGTATCGGCGCCTCTCCATCTCGGAGGGCAGGAAGTCTCGGGTTCCGCGCGGACATTGGATCATGATGGCGTTGAAATACAACAACAGTAATAAATCTGTTTGAGGAAAAAGATGTATTTTACGAAAGTAAAAATTCCATCACTTATAATTGCAAGAAACATCGAAACATAATTTTACACTACGCGCTCATTAGGTATAACTTCAATAACCGTTGCTCTTTGCTCACGCCGTTTACAGTTCACTCTACATGCCCGCGAGGATGTGACACCCTCATAACACACATCGATCTATGTTGGGATTTCAATCTACACGCCTACTGGCGTGACTGGGATTAGAGGCATGATATTTGATTTAGATTTTTTCATTCATCGACAAAAAACGTATCCAATACGATCTCGCCTTCTTCTGTTACGTAGTATTTATTCGTTTTTTTGTCTTTTTTTATCCAACCAAGTTCTTTCCATTTGTCCACAAAATCTCTTTGATAGCATACGGAATCATATCTCTTTTTCTCAATATCTGTGTCTTTAGACCTCTCTTTTCTGTACCATATTCCGTTTTTTTTCAATGAGTTTATGACAAATGTTCCGCTCGTCGGCTCATCTTTTCTGTTTTTTTCATCCATTATCCTCAAACCAGCCACCAGATGCTCTTCGGGTACGTCTATCCTATATCGCGGCAACACTCTCGGAGGGCGAGTAGCGGACGTAAGCCCCACCGGAACGCCATCTCTGTAGAATCTATCTTTGATCTCATCATTTGGTATGGTCCATTCTTTGGTACCAACAGAGAACGGAATTGAGTTGGAAACCATCATTGACGCGATGACAGAGGCTGCGGTATACTCAGAGGTTCCTGCAGAGGTGTTCACGAACACATCTGCATTTTCTTCCGTTCGAAGTATTTTAAGGACCGTTCTGAGCATAGCGGTGAAATCAAAAACGGTCTCTATATGCTCTACGATCTTCGCTTCTGGAAGGTTCTCTCTTATCAGCTTACATACTTGTTCGTAGAATTCATTATAGATCCGATTCCTTTTGTTTGATGGACTGGTATAATGGATCAAGTGAACCTTTGTAGCTTCATAATATATTATTGGATCCGTTATTTTAGAGGTCTCGAAAGTGACACATGATATGACAACACGTTCTTTGCGTCCGGATGGCATAATTACATAATATATTATTACGTATATTACAATTTCTACGTAGGAAAAGTTTATTAGATACTCTTCGTATTGCATTCTAAAATCGGAAGGAGAGAAAAGGGGGCGACTTAGTGGTAAAAGAAGAACCGATGATAGAAGGCGGCATTGCACATATGGCCGAAGGATCGCTACAAACTGTATATGATCATCTCAAAGGCACGGCAGCGTTGTCTTCGGATATCGGGTCGAAGATAGGAATGGCCAAGACATGTGAGGCATTGGGGCTGACCCACGACCTCGGAAAACTTTCCAGTTCATTTTACAAAAAAATATTATATGGCGATAGAGAATCGACAGTAGACCATTCAACATTCGGGGCGCAATTCGTCAAGGATACAATGACCAAAAATACAGACATGGACTGCTTAGCTGAAGAAGCAGTTTCACTCGTATCCATGTCTCATCACTCTGGATTGATCGATATGATCACTCTCGATGGAAAGGACGAATACGGTCGGCGAATAGATAACAGAAAAAGATCGAATTATGATGATATTATAACACGCATTGAGCCAAACTTCAGAGAAAATCTCATCAACATATTGAATTCAGGCATTTTGCAGTCCGAATTCGAAAACATCATTAAAATATTTCCCCAGGAAGACTGCTTCAATTTTGGACTTCTCCTCAGATATCTGCTGAGTTGTCTCGTGGATGCAGATCGCCTCAACACGGAAGAATTCTGTTCCAAGGACGATTATAACAAACGATGCGGATATAAGTATGTTGATTGGAGTGAACTCGTGAACAAACTGGACGAATATATATCCTCCAAATGTCCGACCTCTAGATTGGATGACGTTCGAAATCACATATCAAAACAATGTAAGGTCAGCGCTGAGAGAGGAAACGGCATATATTCCCTGAATTTACCTACAGGAAGCGGGAAGACATTGGCAAGCCTAAGGTTCGCATTGAATCATGCTCTAATCAATAAAATGGAGCGCATCGTGTATGTGGTCCCGTATACATCTATTATTGATCAGAACGCTAATGATATAAAGGATATATTCAGAGAACTCAGAGATCTGGTGCTGGAGCACCATTCGAACATGGCAGTCGATGACAGAGATGAAAATAGATCATCTCTGCGTTTTACCGTCGATAACTGGGATTCGCAGATAATATTCACAACAATGGTGCAGTTCCTCAATACGTTTTTCTCAGGCGGTACGTCCACGGTCAGAAGGATGCACAATCTTACACGCTCAGTGATAATATTCGATGAGATACAGGCATTGCCGATAAAATGTATCAATCTGTTCAACTGCGCAGTCAATTTTATCACACGTGTATGTGGGGCTACGGCAGTCGTTTGTACAGCTACACAGCCTCCATTGGACGAAGTAAAGAAACAATTATTTCTTGATAGAACACCTTTAGTGGAGCTGTCACCGGAAATGGAAGAGGTCTTCAAGAGAGTGATAGTTAAGAACATGCACAAAAAGGATGGGTGGAATGCAGAGCAGATCGCCGAACTCATAACTGAAAAGAGGGATGAAGGAAAGAGTGTTCTTTTCATTGCCAACACGAAACGCGGTGCAAGGAATGTATTCAGTTTACTCGGCGGAGATAAATTTCATTTAAGTACTAATATGTGTCCCGCACACAGAAAGAATGTCATAGATGCGGTAAGAAAAGATCTCAAAGATAATAAGAACACGTTGTGTGTGAGCACACAATTGATCGAGGCAGGGGTTGACATGGACTTCAATGTCGTCATAAGAGCAATGGCAGGGTTGGATTCCATAGCACAGTCTGCCGGCAGATGCAATCGCAACGGAAAGATGTCTGAACCAGGAGAGGTATTGATCGTGAATTTTATCGATGAGCGTGTGCAGATGCTTGAGGATATAACAAAAGGGCGGCGTGCGGCAGAAAGTGCATTGCAGAGAAATTTCAGCGACCCGATCGGTAAGGAGGCCATGAGATGGTATTACAGTTCGTTGTTTGAAAATAGAAAGCATGAGATGGATTATCCATTTGAATCGACCACACTAATTAATATTCTCAGTACCAACAAACAAGCAGTAAGAGAATATGGCAGAATCGAAGGAAGGGCCCCTACATATATGATACGCCAATCATTCAAAACAGCAAACGATAAATTCAGTGTCATCGATTCGAATAAGATAGGCGTGATCACCGAATACGGCGAAGGCAGAAAAATATCAGAAGAACTAGAGAAAATGATCTCGGGCCACACAAGCCGAAAGAATCCAGAGGTAAGGAACATGTTGAGGGAGGCACAGAAATATTCTGTAGAGGTATTCGAGAACCAGCTGTCAGAATTGGTAAAACGGGGAATCGTATGTGAAGTGGCAGAGGGCAGCGGAGTGTATAGAATGATAAATAGCGTTTATGATGAGGCCACAGGCCTTGATGTAGAACAGAGCGAGGCATGAAGATGGAGAACAAGGTCTATGTAAGAGTCAGTGGACGCAGAGCGATGTTTACCGACCCCATAACAAAAATAGGAGGCGAAAAGGGATCGTACCCCATACCTACATACGAATCTCTCAGAGGGATAATGGACTCCATATATTGGAAACCAACGTTCGTATGGGTGATTGACAAGGTACGGATAATAAATCCAATAAAGAATGAAACGGTCAATGTTAGAACAATAAAATATCATAGCACAAGTGGCGACCTTTATATTTACAATTATCTGCGGGATGTCGAATATGAGATAGAGGCTCACTTCGAATGGAACCTGAACAATAAGGCCATGGAGAATGACCGTAATGATAACAAACATTTCTTCTCGGCCAAAAGGATGATCGAAAAAGGAGGACACCTTGATGTATTCCTTGGGACGCGCGAATGTCCTGCGATAGTGGAACCGTGTGAAGAATTCGGGCGGAAGGATAGTGCATACAAGAATACTCAGAAGTTCGAGTTCGGTTTGATGTTCCACGGTTTTGATTACCTCGGCCCGAACGGAGAGGATATTCTGACCGCGCGTTTTTGGAAGCCTGTGATGATCAACGGTACGATCGATTTTCCTCGCCCAGACGATGGGTCTCTGATGATAAAGAGGGTTAGAGGCACAGAATATGCTCCGAGAGCGGCATCGGAAGAGGTGGCATGATGCCATCATGGATGCAGAGGCTGTGCGAGACCTACGACTCATTGCCAAAAGGACATGGAGACAAACCGTTGTTGCCTATCGCTCACACCACACAGACTGCGCACTTAGAGGTTTATCTGAACGAGAACGGAGACTTTTTACGTGCGCGTCCAACTGAAAAGAAAACGGCGAACACGATAATACAGTGCACATCTGACAGTGCGGGAAGGACAAGCGGAGTCGCTCCGCATCCGTTGTTCGATAAGTTACAATATGTAGCGAAAGGCATCCCAAAAAGTGAAAAGCATTTTGATGCCTATGTCTCTCAATTACGGCAATGGTGCGATGATAAAGAATTCTCTGACCACAAAGCGAGAGCAGTCCTGTCTTATGTCGAGAAAGGAAAAATAATGCAGGACCTGACAGACTGCGGCGTGTTCCTCGATATGAGCATCAAGGGCGAAAAGCAGATCGTCTCTCTCAGTAAAGAAACGTGGCAGAAGGATCTAAAACTGAAGGACGTTTTTGTGAGATGGTTTGTGGAAGGCATAGATATTCATTCGGATATCTCAACCGATAGAAATGTACAGAATAACTGGACAAAATACTGCCTGAAGATCGCAGATAAGACAAAGAAACATGGCATGGATATAGTGACAGGCAGAGATAATGTTCCTATTGAGAATAATCATCCAAGCAGGATACGGAATGATGGAGACCGCACGAAAATAATATCATCCAATGATACGTTAGGGTATACGTACAAAGGAAGATTCACTGATGCGGACCAGGCCTGTACGATCGGTTACGAGAGTACGGAAAAGGCACACCAGGCGCTTAGGTGGCTTATCAGAAATCAGGGGATTCACCAAGGCGATTGGTATTTTGTCGCGTGGTCGATCTCTGGAAATGAGATAATGGATCCTCTCAAAGATCCGGCCAAGACGCTTTTCAAAGACGATGTGGATGAAGGAATACCTCATACTGCAGAATCTGCCGCCATAAAATTGAACAAACGACTTATCGGAATTGATAAGGACGTTAATACGAAGCACATCTCCATGATGGTACTGGACTCCACTAACGGCATGATGGGAAGACTGGCGGTCGAATATTACAAAGAGTTCAACGGTTCGGAGTATGAAAGGCTGTTGAATGAATGGTTCAATTCGTTCTCGTGGTATAGGACAGAGTTCTCTGATGCTAAGAAAGGAAAGGGCAACAAGCCGACGGAGATCGTGTGTCCTCCGTCAATAGATATGATCATCGAATCAGCATACGGAACCGTTGATGATAAAATGAAAAAATATTGTTACAGCCGATTATTTCCATGTATAATCGAATGTATGCCGATACCTCCGGATATTCTATCAAACGCGCTACGCAGAGCATCCAATCCGTTAGCATTCGATAGCCCATACAAGTGGGAGAAAGTGATATCCACTGCTTGTGCCCTGTACAGAGGAGACAAATTAAGAAAAAACAGAGGAGAAAATAAAATGACCCTTGATAAAGACAGAAGATCGAGGAGCTATCTTTATGGGAGACTGTTGGCCGTAGCCCACGAACTCGAAAAGAGAGCGCTATACTCGGCGAAAGAGGACAGACAGACGAACGCAATGCGAATGATGCAGAAATTCTCGGAGCGCCCGTATTCAACATGGATGTTGATATACGAAGCACTCGCGCCCTACAGGCCGCGTGTCAAATATGCTGAATACTTCGATAGCATTATATCGGAGATCATGGACATTTTTGACATCGAGGATTTCACCGACAATAGGAGACTGGACGGGGAATATATATTGGCATTCTACACACAGTCGAGAGAGTTTAGATATAAGAAAGACAAAGAGGAGGATTAATAATGAAGACATTGGAGAACAAGATAGATTTCATGCTGATATTCACAGTTCAGAATGCAAATCCGAATGGAGATCCGCTGAATGGGAACAGACCAAGACAGGACTATTCCGGCCGAGGAGAGATATCGGACGTCTGTCTGAAGAGGAAGATCAGGAACAGGATGATAGACATGGGCTGCGACATATTCGTTCAGTCGGACGACAAGAAAACGGATGACCATGCGACATTGGAGCAAAGATTTGATGCTTACATCAAAGAATCCGGCACGGACATCCGAAAAACACAAGAAGCAGCAAGCGGAGCGTGTTCCAAATGGATCGATGTCAGATCATTCGGTCAGCTGTTCGCAATTCCGTCTAAAAAATCCAAAAAAGGAGAGGCAGGAGACGGCGAGGGAGACAAGGGCGTTTCCATAGGGGTGCGCGGCCCCGTGTCCATCCAGTCCGCATTCTCGGTAAGCCCAATATCTATAAGCAGTCTTCAGATAACGAAGAGTGTCTCGTCTACCGGTGACGGAACGAAGAGGTCTTCAGACACCATGGGAATGAAACACCGTGTGGATTGCGGCACATACGTCATGTATGGTTCAATAAACACAATATTGGCCAAGAAGACCGGATTTTCATCAGATGATGCAGAGGTGTTGAAGAAGGTACTTCAGACAATGTTCGAGAACGACATGTCTTCTGCGAGGCCGGAAGGAACGATGGCAGTAAAGAGGCTGTACTGGTGGAGACACAGCACTCCAAGCGGCCAATATTCATCCTCAACGGTTTATGGGTCCGTTAAATTGAACCCGAAAACGGGTGTGCAGGACCCTTGCGCATTCAATGATTACGATATCGTTGTAACGCCGTTGGAGGGATTGAGACCGGAGATAATCGAACCACTATAAACGCGGGCAACCCCCGCATCTCTTATTTTTTGTGATGGCCATGTATTCTGAAGAAGATATGCTCATGCTTTCAGGCATACAGCATTTTGCATTCTGTAAGAGACAGTGGGCAATGATACATCTGGAAATGCAATGGGAAGAGAATGAACGTACCGCACGCGGTAAACAGGTGCATAAGAAGGTTGATACTTATCGCGCCAGAGAGAGCAAAAAGGATATGCTGATCTTAAGGTCGGCACGCGTGTCAAGTCATGAACTCGGATTGTACGGCATGTGCGATGTTGTTGAGATATTAACAGATGCCAATGGAAACATCAGATCCGCACATCCTGTCGAGTATAAATCCGGAAGGCCAAAAGAGAATGACTGTGACAGAGTGCAACTTTGCGCACAGGCGATAGCCATCGAAGAAATGATGGGCATCAATGTTCCGTTGGGATCTATCTATTATAACGAGATACGAAGGAGGCTCATAGTTCAGATAGATAAGGAATTGAGAGACAGAACGATCGAACTATCGAAGGAGATGCATGAAGTGTTCGAACAAAGGGCCACGCCAAAACCGAGATACGGAAAATGGTGTGGCCATTGTTCACTCGAAAATATCTGTATGCCGTCGATCATTTCTGACAATAAGCCAGTAGAAGAGTATTTGATGAAACAACTATGAGGCAGCATTATGAAAAGATTGGACAACACACTGTATGTTACGTCCTCTGATTCGTATATATCAAGGGATGGGGAGAATCTTGTGATACAAAAGAACAAAGAAGAACTCGGCAGGTTCCCGATACACCTGATTGATAGTCTGGTGTCATTCACATACTCAGGAGTGAGCACACAGGCAATGAGGCTCTGTTCTGATAACAATGTACCAATATCTTTCATGTCCCCTGGAGGCAAGTTCATTTCATCGTTGCATGGACCTATACACGGGAACGTCCTTCTGAGGAGAGCACAATTCAGGTACGCAGATAACGAAGACAGATGTATAAAAATATCACGAAACATGATCATAGGGAAGATATCCAATTGCCGGAAGGTTGTCGGCAGGTGTATTAGAGATCATCCGGATGCAAATGAAAGAGGATCGCTATCAGACGCCATGGACGAGTTACGTGCAAACCTATCGTCATTGTTGACCTCTAATGAGCTGGGCACCATTCGGGGGATCGAGGGTGATGCAGCGAAGACGTATTTCCGAGCGATGGATAATATGATCCTTAGGAATAAAGAGGATTTTTTCTTACACAACAGGAACAGAAGGCCACCTACAGATAAGATGAATGCTTTGCTTTCTTTCTCATATTCGGTTCTTACAAACGAGGTGAAATCGGCACTTATGGGCATAGGTATGGATCCCTATGTAGGATTTCTGCACACAGACCGACCGGGCAGACCCTCTTTGGCATTGGATGTCATGGAGGAATTGAGGTCCCCGATGGCCGATCGTTTCGTTTTGAACCTTGTAAATCTTGGACAGATCGGGCCGGATGATTTTGAGGAGACCGAGGGAGAAGGAACTTTCCTCAACGAGCACGGAAGAAAATTATTCATTAAAGAATGGCAGGAGAGAAAACATAGTGAGATCAATCATCCATTTTTAGGAGAGAAGATCAAAATGGGGTTGTTACCACATGTGCAGTCAAAATTGCTT
>JAITWO010000005.1 GCA_031285205.1 Methanomassiliicoccaceae archaeon
CAACGAGAAGGCGTTCTCGCTCATGGAGATGAGATCGAAGACATCCGTAGACCTCGACAATACCGCATACATCGGGAACAACGCGACCGACTATCCCGCCATGGACATCGTCTCTGACAACGACGGCCTTTCGATATCGTTCAACGGCGACTCTTATGCGGTGAGCGGAGCGAACGTAGCGATAATGTCCCCGAACTCGATCACGGCGGCCGTGATGGTATCGGAATTCTATATCGAAGGACTGGAAGGGGTGTACGAACTGATAGGCTCATGGGACCGCAGCAAGCTGATGAAACGCGAGTATTCCGACAGGCATCTGATGAACGCGATGCTCAGGACATTCCCGTCAAAGCTGCCGGAAGTGTACGTTCTGGATGACAGGAACATAGACCGCGTGACGAAGGAAAGCGAAAGGTACCGCCGCAAGCTGACAGTATGACCCTCATCGTGCACCCGTGGGGTCAGCACCCGTCATACGATGTCAGGGATCAGTTCCGATCCCCGTTGCCGAAGAGGAGCGTTCCCTCATAGGTCATCTTACCGCTGTCGATGTCCATTCTCGTATACATGAAACGGCTGACCGTGAAATGGGCCAGTGCTATTCCTATGTCCATCTTCTGCATCGTCCTGATGCTCTTTGCGAGGGCTGACATGATGCCGCCCGTCTTCGTGCGGAAGACGTGTATGCTCCCCTTCTCACATCTGAAATACCACGGTTGGTAGTTGACAGCGGACGGCGCAAGCCTGACATATTCCAGTATGCTTCGCTGCTCATCATCGAACCCTTCGGCGATCTCGTTCAGCGCCCTGCGCTTCGCCTCGTCCCTGTTCCTTCTGAACTCTTCAAGGGGCTTTCCGAATGCGATGCTTATCGCGTATGAGTTATCATCGATCATCTCTTTACTGGTCGCCCCTCCCAGCCAGCATGTCCCGAGGCCCAGGTCCGTCAGTTTCAGGACAACAAGTTCACCGACGAACCCTATGTTCCTGTATGCATCGTCCGTACCGTCGCCAAAGAACACGATGTAATGAGGGGCAGCGATCCTGAACATGCCCTTGGTGTTCTCGAAGAACTCATCGTGTCCGATGACCCTGAACCCAAATCTTCCGCTGCCGGGTATGAGAGGGGCCGTCTGTTCGATGATGTCAGCGACATCATCGAGTGTTCTCTTTTCAAGCGGTGTCATGTCGTACTTACGTATCGATCTGCGTTTCACGATCAGTTCTTTCAGGTCCATGTCATATCCCTTCCATCAATTATCGTTCGTTCAACCCTTCTTGATCATTGTGTTCGGATCTGATAGTTTTGTTGCCACCTTAGACAGGAATTCTTCCTTCTTCTTCGGAGAGATGAAGATATGTGTGCTCACCGACCCCTTTCCTAAGTTCGCATAGCATGTTATCTTTATCTGGTCCAATGAGATGACCGTTCCCGTAACAAAGATCGTCTTTAATATCTCGCGGAGGCTCGAAGCCTCTTCTATGCATGTGATAGATGCATACTCTATCTCTGTTTTTAACCACGGGGCCTCTATCAGAATATCATTTTCTCTTATCATATATCTCAGTTTCCGATATCCCCAGGTTTCGATCGAAATGAAGAGGACGAGGATCGCTATGGAAACGATGAGAAATATTGCGGTGTTTGAAATGAGATGATACATCGGCAGGAACATGACACCGAGTATCACCAACGGAATAAGATAATACAACGCACCCAGTTTAGACCTGTATGTGTTCTCATCTCTCACAGGGAGTACAACACGCTCTGATTATAAATCGTCTCTGAGGTCAAAAAGGGTCGCCCCGTGTTCTAAACTCTGATCTTTTAAGAGTTATAGTGCTCATGCCGGGATTCGAACCCGGGTGTCGGCCTCGAAAGGGCCGAATGATTGGCCGCTACACTACATGAGCTTAGACCGCTCATAATGAAAATGGTTAATAATGGTTTCCGTCACACGAACGGAAGCTTCACGACCGACGTTTTAACGGAACGGCCGCGCACATCTATTTCCAATTCGGTGCCGACAGATGATAGATGCAACGGGACGTATCCCAATGCGATCCCTCTTCCCAGCATCGGGGACATCGTTCCGGAGGTGACCGTTCCTATTTTTTTACCGTTCTTGCATATCGCGTAACCATGCCGGGGAATATTCCTGCCGTCGGTCGTCATGGCAACGAGGACCTCATGATCCTCTCTTTCCCTCTGCTTCTCAAGCGCGCCCCTTCCTATGAATCCGTGATCGAATTTCACCACCCACGGAGGGCCCGTCTGCAATGACGTCTGTTCGCCGTTGAAATCGGTGCCTGACAGCAGCATCCCCTTTTCCAGTCTCAGTGTATCCCTGCAGCCGAGACCGGCTAAGGTCAGACCATTCCCTCCTTCCCTGACCAGGGCGTCCCACAGGGTGCCTGCGGCGCATTCTTCCACGAGTATCTCGAAACCATCCTCCCCGGTGTACCCTGTGCGGGCGAACAGGCATGTCACGCCTTTCCTGTCATCCGATGGCAAGATGTCGGGAAGGAATCCGCATGCCGCCTCATCATCAAGAGAAGCGTATGCGGCGTTGAACCTCTTTATGCCGGCGACGTCATCAGTGATCCGCTGCGCTATCTCAACAGCCTTAGGCCCCTGTATGGCCAGGCAGGCTATCCTTGATGAGACATCTATCACATCAACACCATCCCTGATGTTGCTGCGGAGCCACTCCAACACGGCGTCCTTGGTGGACGCGTTAGGCACCAGGAGGTAATTGTCGGAGCCGAGGTTGTAGACTATAGTGTCATCTATTATCTTTCCGTCATCGTTCAGTATGTGCGAATAAATTCCTTTACCGGGAACGGCAAGGGCGATGTTGTTGGTAAGGATGTTCTCAAGGAACTCCTCTGCACCGGCACCGCGCACGATCAGGTCTCCCATGTGTGAAACGTCGAACAGTCCGGCGGATGTCCTGACCGCTTTATGTTCTTCTATGATGCCGGTGTATTGAACGGGCATCTCCCACCCGGCGAACGGCACCATCCTGCCGCCGCTCTTCACGTGCTTATCAAAGAACGGCGTTCTCTTTAGTTCCATGTTCCCCCCAACGACCGCGACCTAAACAAATTTTTCCTCCCGGTCATGACAATCTCTTCGGTATCATCTGGTGTCTCCACAAGTCCTCTATCGTTTCAGAATCACGTATCAGTTCTGCAACCCCGTTGTTCACCAGGACCTCCCTGCACCGCGGCCTCGAATTGTATGTGCTGCTCATTGAGAACGAATACGCACCGCAGTTGTACACCGCTATGAGGTCCCCCTCTTCCGGTGCCGGCAGGGCGCGGTCCCTTGCGATATGATCGCCGGACTCGCATATCGGCCCCACAACATCATACTTCCCTTCGCCGGCCCTGTTGAACTTGTTCGCAACGGCAACATGATGGTAAGACCCGTAGAACGCCGGCCTGATCAGGGTGTTGAAACCGGCGTCCACGCCGATGTAGTTCTTTGTTCCAGTATATCTCACGTCATGGCACCTGGTAAGGAGCACGGTGGTGTCGCACACCAGATATCTTCCCGGTTCAAGTGCGACGGTCCTCACCGATGTCTCGTCAAGTATGATGTCGGTGACAGCTGATGCCAATTCTTCGATGTCCATCTCCCGCTCGTTCGGTCTGTAAGGGACGCCCATCCCTCCGCCCATGTCTATCACCTCAAGGTCAAGGCCGTGCTCGTCCTTTATGGCGTTGGTCATGTCCGCGAGAACGCTCACAACGTCCATCAGCGGCTCCGGCGTCTGTCCTCCGGAGCCGGTGTGAGCATGTATGCCGAACGGTCTGAACCCAAGTTCCAGTGCCCTCCCGTACGTCTCAACGACAAGGTCCGCCGGTATGCCGAACTTGGACCCCTTTGCGCCAGTGACGACCTTTTCGGAATGCCCCGAGCCCACATCAGGGGTGACCCTGATGGATATGGGTATCTTCGTATCAATGCCGGCCAACCGTTCCAGTTCCGATGCCGAGTCAATATTTATCGGGACGCCGAGGTCGGCCACCGTCCTCAGCTCGGCGGTGCTGACGTTGTTGCCTGTGAACAATATGCGTGATGCCGGAAATCCTGCCTTCATGGACGTCATGACCTCGCCTACGGACACGGCATCGATGCCGCTCCCTTCCTGCTCGAGAATCCGCAGTATCGCAAGCGATGAATTCGCCTTGCATGCGTAATGCACGCGAGTATCCATGTGCTTCGAGAATGCGTTGTATATCCTTCTGTAGTTCTCTCTCAGTATGTTCTCATCGGTAACGTAGACAGGGGTGCCGAAGCGTTCCGCTATGGCCTCCGCACGCATGCCGCCAAATAACATATGACCGTCATCATTATCGAAATCCCTCATCTCATTCACCAACGAACTTCTTGTGCAGCGTTCTCACCACGCTCAGCGCCTTCTCCATGGGAACGACGAAGTTCAATGATACATCGGATGCGCCTTCGGATATCAGCTCAACGTTCGCGCCGGCCTCATAGACCGCGCCGAATATCTCCGCCGATGCGCCGCATCTCGCGAGAAGATTATCGCCGACCGCGCATATCAGTGCCATGTTGCTCTTCACATCGATCCTCTCAATGTCTGCCGGATCGAGGAGATTCAGGTGCTTTAACGTTTCTTTCACATCAAGCGTGTGTATGAGCAGCGCCACGGTGGAAAGGGATGTTGATATCGCGTACACGATGACGCCGGCATCGGCGATCTTCTCGATTATCCTGGCGACCATGATCGGCCTGTAAGCGATCTCCGATGAGCTGACGGTGATTATCGAAAGGTCCGACTTCATGGCGACGCTCCTGAGCATCTCATTCTTCGGCGCCCTCAGGTGATGTATGAGCGTTCCCGAATTATCAGGCTTGAATGAGTTCTTCACCTTGAGAGGTATGTGCTTCATCCTGACCGGCTCTATCGTCCTGGGGTGAAGCACCTTCGCGCCCAGGTATGCCAGCTCTGCGGCCTCGCTGAAGTTCATCTCATCTATCTTTATCGCCTCAGGGACGATGCGCGGGTCCGCTGACATGAAGCCGTCCACGTCGGTCCATATCTCCAGGCAGTCTGCGTCTAGCCCGTTGGCAACGACCGCAGCTGAATAATCAGAGCCGCCGCGGCCGAACGTCAGCGGTTTGTCATTCTCGTTGCGCCCGTAGAATCCCGTGATTATGGGGATCGTATTCGCAAGGACCAGCGGCTTGACGTTCATCATCAGCCCGGCAGAGGTCTTGGCCAGGTCGGCGGTCCCGAATCCGGGATTGCCGGTCGCGTATAATCCTGCCTCCTCTGACGTCAACGCCACGGACTCATGGCCCATGGACCTGAGCACATACGAGAGCAACAGTGTCGAGAACCTTTCTCCCTGTGATGATATGTTATCGTTGAAGAACGGGTCGTTCCTCACATACCTGTCGTTGAGCAGGTTCTTAAGCGCATCCATCCTTGTTTCGAAATCGGCGGCGAAACCATTCAGCAGCTTTCCGGTGAGAAGTTCATTGGCGACGTCCATATGCTTCTTTGCGAGGAGCGCGATCGCATCGTCCGCATGCGCATTATCCGTCTCAAGGAACTGGATCAGATGATTCGTGACACCGGACATCGCCGAGACGACGGCAACCTTGCCGCCTTCAACATTTTCGATTATCTTCGCAGTTCTTAATATCGCCTCGGCCGAGCCGACGCTCGTGCCTCCGAACTTGAGAACGGTTATCATAGCTCAAGCACCTCGCTCATCTCATGGACGGCCCCGTCCTTCTTTCCATACACCCATCTTATGGCCTTGATGAAACCGCCGGCGAACACATCGCGCGATATCGCTTTGTGCTTTATCTCTATTATTTCCTTATTGCCGGCAAATATAACCGTATGGTCTCCGACGACATCGCCCGCTCTCACAGAGTGTACGCATATCTCCTTCCCTCTTGCGCCGGGCACCCCCTCGCGTCCGTATATAACATCGTTGATGCCGGTCACCTCTCTGATCCTTCTTACAGCCTCCATCGCAGTCCCGGAAGGAGCATCCTTCTTTTGGTTGTGATGTGTCTCTATCACCTCGATGTCATAGCCGTCGAGGGCTTCGGCAAGCATCTGGCACATCTTCCAGAAGACGTTGACTCCGATTGCATAATTCGCGGACATGACAGCGGACGTCCCGTTCCCGGAGACCTCCTTAATCATGTTGGCGACGGCGTCCTTCGGGATCGACGTTGTGCCGATGACCATGTTCACGCCCATCGACGGGATACGTCCGATGATCTGTGCCGCCGCCGACGGCGCGGTGATGTCCACATACACATCGGCGCCCTTGAGCGCCTTTTCCATGTTCTCGATGGTGTACGCTATCACGCCCGGGAATATCTCCTTGTTCGCAATGCTCTCTTCCGGCGCGACCATCGCGCCGGTCAGTCTCATGTCGCTGCTGTTCAATATCATCTCGCAGACCGTGCGTCCCATCTTCCCGCTCGCTCCGCCAACTGCCACGTTGATCATGTCAATTCAACTCCAGGTCCTTCATCACGGCATCCACCGCCGGTCTGTTGATCTCAGTGAGCTCCGTCAGCGGAAGCCTGAGCTTCCCTGATCCGTAGCCCATTCTCGACATCACATATTTTATCGGTATAGGGTTCGTTTCGCAGAACAGCACGCTGAAAAGAGGTGTGAGGAGTTCATGCATCCTGCGTGCATCCTCGAACTTCCCGGACAGGCACATGCGCACCATCCCCGATACCCTTTCGGGAACGCAGTTGGATGCTACCGACACTGTTCCGTCGCCCCCCATCAGCATCGTCCCGTACGTGAGCGCATCATCTCCGGAGAGCACACAGAATCCCTTTGGCCTTCCTTCGATTATCGCCCTGACCTGTCTGAGGTCCCCGCTTGCCTCCTTTATCCCGTCTATCCCCGGAAGCTCGGCAAGCCTTAGCGTTGTCTCAGACGTTATGTTACTGGCGGTCCTTCCCGGAACATTGTATATCATCAGCGGGATGCCTATTGAGTTGGATATCGCCTCATAATGCCTGAATATGCCCTCCTGCGTGGGCTTGTTGTAATACGGGGATATCGAAAGGATCCCGTCGGCGCCCGCATCCTCGGCGCGTCTGCTCAATGCGATAGCTTCGGACGTTGAGTTGCTCCCAGCTCCCGCAATCACCTTTGCTCTTCTGACCTCGTCGACCACTATCTCCACCGCACGTATGTGCTCATCGAAGCTGAGCGTCGCCGATTCCCCGGTGGAACCGCACGGAACTATCGCGTCCGCGCCGTTCTCCTCCTGGAACGACACGATCTTCCGTAGCACATCTTCGTCTATGGAACCGTCATCACGGAAAGGCGTGATGATGGCAGTGACCGTACCTCTCAGCACTCAATCAACCCCGAAATGTTCCTTGAGGACGAGTCTCGTGCGCGTACTCAGAATATTGTCCTGACGCCTCACACCCTCGATTATATCGTTGAGTTGCTGCGACGTCTCGACGTCCACGATCGCTATTATATCCTGGTCTCCGGTCACCTCGTACACTTCGGTGACACCTTTCTGATCGGCAAGCATCCTGGCTATCTCGTCGGTGTTGGCGTTCACGTCTATGCGTATCTCCACCATCGCCTTCACATTTCGGGAGCTTGTTTTTATTGTGAATCCTTTGATGACGCCTTCGTCGGTCATCCTGCGGACACGGCTCCTGATCGTTCCCTCGGAGACCTGGAGCCTTTCAGCGATATCAACAAAAGGACACCGTGAGTCATTCTTGAGCAGTTCAATGATACGTTCGTCCAACTCATCCATCTTGATCTCCCCATTTTCATATTTCGCGATACTTTTCAGATTTCGTAACTCAATTGACGCTAAGCGAAATAATTATATTTAATGACTCCGAAAAAATCAGTCAGATAACGAAATCAGAAAATTATTCTTTTACGGATACAGCATCGCCAACAAGTAATATAGGAATATTCTGCCGTCAGAGGCGCGCGGATCAGTATTTCTTCTCTCCCTTGCCGTGGTCCCTGACGTAAACGTCCATCTTCGGTATGGCGATCGTTATACCATTCTCACGGTACTTCGCGTATATCGCCTCCCTGATCTCCCCGGCGATCGACCGGTGGTCCTCGAAATCATCAACGAACCCGCTGACGCGTATCATTAACGATGAATCGGAGAACTCCTCGAACCTCGCTTTAGGTGTCTCCTCCGAACCGTCCTGCAGTATCCTCGGGTGCTCTATCATCGCTTCCAGCGCAAGCTTCTTCGCAAGCGCCACATCATTGTCATACGGCACATTCACCAGAACGGCTATGCGGTATGTGAGCGATTCCGCTGTCACGTTCACGATGGTCGAGTTAACGACCTTCTGATTGGGCATGGTGAAGATCTCGGAGTTCGCCCAGTTCTTGAAAGTGGTCATCATGAACCCTACGTTGATAACTCTCAATGTATCCGTGCCCGAGTCCAGGCGCACCAGGTCCCCCGGCCTGAACGGGCGGTTGATCAGCAGCGTGAAGCCGCTGAAGAACTGCGCCAGGGTGCTTTGCGCACCCAGCGATATCCCCAGGCCGACGATGCCTGCGCCGGTCGCTATTATCATTATGTCCAGCCCGAGCACGCCCATTATCGTTCCGACGATGACCATCCCCATGGCGATCTTGGCGACCATCTCGGTGAGCGGTCTGAGCGAATCGTCAGGCTCATCATCCCCTCTTTTGTCAGCTTTGCGGCGGTCCAGTTTGTCCAGTATGGCAGTGAACAGCCTCCACGCTATCAGCGCGCCGAACAGGATGTAGATTATGAGCGCTATCGTCTCCACGCCGCGTATCACGAACTCGCTCGCCCCCATCACCGCCACCGAGAGCGTGATGCCGTAGACCATCAGAATAAAGAACAGGGGCCTCTGGATCCTCTTTGTCGCCGTGTTCCGATATTTCTTACTGTCCCTGATGATCAGTGGCATGACCAGCTTCGGGAATAACAGGAAAGAGATGAGGAAGCTCACCGCCAACCATATCAGGAAAGTGGCCGCGGCCGCATAGACGGCCACGTCAAAGGGCGGAGGGAACGGATTCGTGAAGATCCCGAGGATATTGTTGAACTGGTTCTCGGATGCCCTTCCGGAGGTTATATTCACGATCACATCCAGATCGTAGACCGCCATGGTCCCGAGCGGATCGCTCGGGTCGTAGATGTCGAATGAGAACTTTGCCTGGAGGTGGCCGGCAGACCCGGAATAGGAGTCGGCGGTGATCTGGATGAGCAGCCAGCGGTCATCGCCCGGGTCAAGCTCGATGAACTCAGGGGATAGAAGGACGTGTTCCTCGTTATATATGCTGTATGACAGCCTCGGGTCCAATACCGTGCTGTTGAGTTCAACGAAGCGCACGGTGCTCACGTTCTTGTTCACGAAATGAAGAATGACGCCGCCGGATTCACCGGAGTACAACTTCAGTTCGCCCTCGGAGCCGGGGGAGAGTGCGACAGCGACATCAGTGACAGGCGCACCTTCCGATCCGTCCGACAGCAGCGGCAGAACGACCAGCAGTGATACTATCAGCATGGCCATCATTGCGGTCGCTCTCACCGGTCGCATTGAGCCCCGCATTGCATTTTAAGGTTAAATACGTCACGTCTGCGACGGTGCGTCCGGCCGCGTTGTTCATTTGATATACTCTCACACGATATGCACGGATGTGTCCGAGACCCTGACCCTGGCAGCGGCTGCTGTTCTGACGGCGGTCCTGATTTCCGCATCGGTACATGACCTAAGGTCCCGCGAAGTGCCGGATGTGCACTGGATGGTCGCAGGTGCCGCCGGGATCTTAATGATGTGCGCTTCTATGTTTGATGGCGGTGTGACAATATGGAGGATGATGATCGTCGCTGGCTCGGCGATGATCGTCGCAGACATCTTATATGATAGGGAACGGTCCGTGCGCATCATCGTCATGACATACGCGCTGATGGCGGCGATGTTCATCATCCCGCTGGCAGTATCATACGATGACACCTTCGTAAAACATTCTCTGGCCGTGCCGCTCTGTTTCATTCTGTTCGTCATGATGTTCCACACCGGGGTGATAAAAGGAGGGGCGGACGTGAAATGTCTGATAACCGTCGCGGTGTTGTTCCCTATGTATCCGGTCATGTACGGATATCCGATGATAGACGCCCCCTCATCCATTATATCCGACATCATATCATTTCCCATCGCGGTCCTGTTCCATGCGGCCCTATTCTCAATGACCGCCGTGATCCCGATGGCCATACGGAACATAAGACGCGGGGATATTCAATTCCCTAGGATGCTGTCCTGTTACAGGATGAATGCCGCTGACGTGAAGAATGCCCATGTATGGCCGGCCGAGGATGTCAACGGGTCAACGGACGGCAGGATATGGGTGACGCCGAAGATACCGTTCATAATACCGATAACCGTCGCAGTGATATTCGTGATGTTCATCGGGAACATACTGTTCGCGATGGTCTGACATACTGTTCGCGGTCATCTGATCATGTATAGTCTATGACCGCAGCCTCTGCACCTGAGCCCCTCCAATGCGACGATGTTCACAAGGTATCCGGTCCTTCTTATGACGACCGCCCCGCATTCCGGACAATACGTGTCGCACCCCTCTTCCGAGATGATATTTCCCACGTACACGTTAGTAAGGCCCATGTCCGCCGCCATATCCATCGCCCTCAGCAGTGACTCGGGAGAGGTCCACGGGACGTTGTTCATTGCGTTATCGGGATGAAATCTCGTGAAGTGCACAGGGACGTCGGCCGACAGGTCGTTCAGTATCCAGTTCACGAAGTTCTGTATCTCGGGATCCGAATCATTGTATCCCGGGATCAGAAGATACGTAAGTTCCACATGAACGCCAAGCGAGAAAGCCGTCCTCACGGCATCCAGGACCGGCTCCAGATGTCCACCGCAGACTTTCACGTAGAATTCATCGGTGAATGCTTTCACGTCAATGTTCATCGCCGAGACCCGCTTACATAATTCTCTCAGTGGCCCGTCGCTGATGTAGCCGTTGGTAACAAGCACGTATGTTGCATCAGGTGCACAATCCATCACGTCCATCATGTATTCGTACCATATCGACGGTTCGTTGTATGTGAACGCGAACATGTCCACCCTCTCCTTACGGAACATCTCCACAAGTTCCTCCGGGGATTCGTACGTTGTTCTTTTCTTTCCGGTGGCGCTCTGCGATATCGAATAATTCTGGCAGTGCCTGCAGCTGAAGTTGCACCCTATCCCTCCGACAGAGAACACCCTGCCTCCCGGGTGGAAGTGATACAGCGGTTTCTTTTCAATGGGGTCGACGCACAGCGACGATACTTTTCCGTATGAGTATGCGACAAGCATATCCTCATCGGCGCGTCTTGCGCCGCATCTTCCGAACTGACCGACCGCTATCCTGCAGCCCAGCGGGCAGAGCCCGCATTTATAGACGTTGCCGTCCCTCTCGTAGAAGCGCGCCTCAATCCTTGGTGAAATGCTCATATCCTCTGTTCTCCATTAATTCACTCTTCCCGTTGACCATAAGATTCACGGCGGTGCCGGATGTCACGATCCCGATGACCGATACGTCGATATCAGATGAATGCAGCCTGTCCAGCATGTCCTTAGGGAAGGTGAACATCAATTCATACTCCCCCCCGCCGTTCAGCATTAGGTGCCTGTCCGATATCCCCAGCTTTTTGCCGATGCGGTCAACGCCCCTCCCCTTCGGCAGGGATTCCCACATTATGTCCATGCCGACTCCGCTGCTCCTGCATATCGCGTCCGCCGTTGC
>JAITWO010000027.1 GCA_031285205.1 Methanomassiliicoccaceae archaeon
GTGCTGAGAGGCAACCCCGCAACAGAGCCCGTTCCCCCGACACAGTTCGGATACACCTTCGCAGGATGGTTCGATGAGAACGGCGACATGTGGGACTTCGCAACCCCGGTCATGAACGACATGACGCTGACTGCAGCGTGGAAGTACAACCCGGACGACTGGGTGACGGTCACATTCGAGAGCAACGGCGGTTCATTTGTTGACAGCCAAACGGTGCTGAAGGGATACCCCGCAACAAAACCCGCTGACCCGATAAAGGATGATTATATCTTCCTCGGATGGTACACAGACGACGGAACGTTCCTCAATGAATGGGACTTCGCAGACCCGGTCATGAACGACATGACGCTGTATGCGGACTGGCTCTACAAGTACGGATCACTTGATGTAAAAATCGAGGTAGATGAGATCTTCGTAAGAGAGGTATATGAGCCTATATACTACCCGATGGGTGGCGCTCAGTCGCTGGTCAGCTGGGTCGGATACGGTGCTAACGCTGCCGTTCTTCCTGACGGATTCGAAGGCTACTTCCTAAGCAACGGGTTCACATACCTCAAGGTAGACCTGGCCACTCTGGAAGCAGCAGGCGATGACGGAGTGAACATCGGTATCGCAACGTCCAACAAGTCGGGAGGCAACAATCCCAACGAAAGCTGGAACACCCCTATCGGAAAGACATACAACATGAAGCTCGTCGGCGGTCAGATCGTACTGACCGTCAAGGGTTTCATCAGTGTGGAATTCGGTGCCCGCGTGTCTGACACGGCATTTAACGGGAACCCCGCATCAGGTGTGACACACAACAACGTGACCACATATGCCGTAACTGACACGAACGGTGACGGATTCGTCTACTTCTTCTTCCACATTGCGAACGCGCAATGGGCCGGTGCGCAGACAGGTTGGAAGCTCGCCGACACAGAGGAAGTCACACAGCCGTACACAGGGAATGTCTATATGATCGTCAAGGATGTCGAGGGCAACGTTGTCTACGATGACCTGATCGGTCATGTTGCTGATCTTGAGCCGGGCCTCTACTACGTGACCCTGTTCGTGAACGGCGTGGACATCGGTTCCGGTACAGCGGTCATTACCGCCGGCAACAACACGGAGCTGGACATCGGATACGCTCTCGTAAGGACAGACATCGTCAAGATATACCCGCACGTTTGGCCGTAAACATTAAACAACACACGCCGAGAGGCGCATCAGCGTCTCCCGGCGTGCCATTTTTCTTATCTTCTGTGACATTCAGCATGTAATATAGCGTACGATGATCATCAGTAGCTGAACATTCCATGATATCTCACGGCGACGCTCATCTCATGATGAGTTCTTTTACATTTTTGAAAAAGGACCCGGACATGTCCGGGCAGTACATCAACGGGGCCGTCCCCGGAATAGGATCAGTATGGGATGCGGACGTAACGGCCGAAAGGCCGATGGATCAGTAAGTACGATACGTTCAACGTTCATGAGCTGGAATATATGGACATGTGCGCAATAAGGTTTTTAAACGGTGAGTGTATCCGCAGTTCAGCGTAAACCTAAATATCCGCATACGCGGGTGGCTTGATGACAGATGCCTGCAGCCGTTCCTTCTCTCAAAACGGCTATGTTTTGGTGCAGCCGTGTCGAATGCTTCAGCAGTGGAGCGGTTACGTGAACAGACCATACTAAGGAGAAATACAGATGGCAGAGAAGAAAGCTGCGCCAAAGAAGACCGAGGACGAGAACTTCAATTTCATCGTCCGTATCGCTAACAGTGATATCGACGGACAGAAGAGGACCGTCATCGGGATACAGAGCATAAAAGGGGTAGGCAAGAGAGTATCGCACATAGTGATCAAGAAAGCGGGCATCGACCCGGCGGTAAAGATCGGAAGCCTCCCGGACGAGAAAGTGAAAGAGTTGGAAAAACTGGTGCTCACATACGTGGAGTACGTCCCCTCATGGGTCATAAACAGGCAGATGGACTACGAGACCGGTGCGGACATGCACCTTTTCGGTAATGATCTTGACCTGATACAGAAGGACGACATCAACAGGATGAAGATGATCCGCTGCTACCGCGGCGTGAGGCACGAGACAAGACACAAGGTCAGAGGCCAGAAGACCAGGTCCAACGGAAGGAAGGGGCTGACAATGGGAGTCAGCAAGAAGAAATGAGGTGGTATGAATGGGAGACCCTAAATTTCCGAGAAGATCTTACAACACCCCCTCGCATCCATGGCAGGGGGAGAGGATAAAGGCCGAAGCGGACATCGTGAGGCAGTACGGACTGAAGAACAAGACAGAGGTATGGAAGGCACAGACCATCCTGAGGAACTTCAGAAGGCAGTCGAGAGAACTGCAGGCACGCGTCAGGACCGGCGAGTCCCAGGCAAGGATGGAAGCGGACAATCTGCTGACAAAATGCGCAAGGATCGGCGTCCTTCCCGTGGAGGGGGCGTCGCTCAATGACATTTTAACGTTAACCGACGTGAAGATACTGGAGCGCAGGCTTCAGACGATCGTTTACAGGAAAGGATTGACGAACTCAATGAAACAGGCGAGACAGATGATCGTTCACGGCCACATATACATGAACGGCCACCGTGTGACCGTTCCGGGATACATCGTCACAAGGCCGGAGGAGTCGTCCATAGAGTACAACCCGTCATCCCCGTTCACGGATGACCTGCACCCGATGAGGCAGTCCAAGGCGACACAGAAGAAGCCGTACGTCCCCGTAGATATGAGGCAGAGGGACAAGCGCCCGCCCAGAAGGGACGATGCGAAGAAGACCGGACGCGCCGGTGCGCCCGCAACCGCTGCGCCTGCAGCCGGTGAGAAGGCGACATTGGAGGAGTGAAGATGGCGGCAAAATGGGGAATAGCAAATATTTTCGCAAGTTACAACAACGTGATGATCACGCTCACCGACATCACCGGTGCCGAGACGATCGGCAAGGTGACCGGCGGGATGGTAGTGAAACAGGCGAAGGACCAATCATCCCCCTACGCGGCGCAGCGCGCGGCGGAGAGGATCGCGGACGTAGCGAAAGAGAAGGAGATCATAGGAATACACGTCAAGGTGCGTGCGCCCGGAGGCAACAAATCCACGTCGCCTGGACCCGGGGCACAGGCGGCGATACGTGCACTGGCACGTGCCGGCCTGAAGATCGGGCGTATCGAGGACGTGACACCGATACCGCACGACGGCACGAAGAAGAAGGGTGGGCGCAGGGGACGCAGGGTCTGAGGAGGCCTGGACATGGAAATTGAAATACTCGAAATGGCCGAAAGGAAAGCATCATTCGTACTGAAGAACTCGACCGCGGCCATGGCGAACGCTCTCAGGAGGACCATACTCGGCGATATACCGAAGATGGCCATCGATAAAGTAGAGTTCCACCTTGGCCCCATAATGGTTGACGGGAAGGAATATGAGAGCATAACGCCCCTGTTCGATGAGATCATAGCGCACAGGCTCGGGATGATACCCGTACCTACCGATCTTCAGTTGTTTGTTCCGCAGGACAAATGCTCATGCGGCGGGGAAGGATGTCCGTCATGCACGATAATGTACAGCCTTAACAAGATAGGGCCGTGCACCGTCCGTTCCGGAGACCTGATCCCGCTGGGAGACCCGACCCTCAAAGTGAAGGACGAGTTCATTCCGATAGTTGAGCTCGCGGACGGGCAGGCGGTGCTGATATACACGATCGCAACGATGGGCACCGCGAAGAAGCATGTGAAATGGCAGGTGGCGAACGGCGTCGGATACAAGTACATGCCTATCGTGAGCATCGATGCCGACAAGTGCAAGCACTGCGAGAAATGTCTGACCGATTGTCCGAAGCACGTGTTCTCCGGCGATCAGAAGAAGATAAAGGTCACAGACCCGCTGAAGTGCACACTGTGCGAGTCATGTCTGTCATTCTGCGCCGGCAATGCGATATCCGTAACGGCGGACGACAAGAACTTCGTCTTCAAGTTCGAGACGGATGGGTCGATGACCGCGGAGGCCGCATTGAAGAAAGCGACCTCACTGCTCAGCGAACAGACGAAGCAGCTCGGTCAGCTGGCCGACG
Organism: Methanomassiliicoccaceae archaeon; assembly: GCA_031285205.1. Lineage (GTDB taxonomy): Archaea > Thermoplasmatota > Thermoplasmata > Methanomassiliicoccales > Methanomethylophilaceae > Methanomicula. Next base: position 4,076 of record JAITWO010000027.1, read on the forward strand.
GCTTCTAAATCATTTCCATAAAGGGCGAAAGCCCTTTTTTATTTATCATCACGATGCTTCGCACGCTCAGAAGAAATCGGACAGTTTGCACTTCTTCACTTTATCGTTATTGAAAAGGGAGTCCATGCTCATCTGCAGGACATCGATCCTCTGCCTCGTATACTCGGAGAGGCCATATTTCTCTCCCATATCCTTTGATACGTCCAGATATTTTTTTACGCTTGCCTCATGCACCGTGAGCACAAGATTGTTACCGCATTTGCATCTTCCCGACAGCGGTATTCGCCTGTACTTCTCACCGCATTTTGTACATCGTACATTTTGGGCCGAGAAGCTCCTCAGGTTGCCTGCCATGTCCGGTAAGAAATGTTTGTCTATCACGCGTGTGGCAACATCCCGTTCATCGACGGCGCGTATCTTCCTCCCGAGGCCCAGCTGCGCCTCCATCTTCTGGATCATCGTTTCCAGTGTGGTGTATGAGGAATGCTTCGGACCCTCCGATATGTCCTTTGTGTCGTGCGTGAACATCAGCCCCTCGTACTGCCTCTCTGTTCCGATCCTTTTGCCGACGAGGTCCATCATCTTCTCAATATCCTTCGGATCGCGCACATCCATCGCCGCGCGGTAGAATTCCAACGGGTACTCGGGAAGGCAGTCGACGTTGTGCGCCTCCTTGTCGATCTCGTTGGGGTCCAGTCTCGTCGTCAGTACCAGGGGCGCGTCCATAAGGCCGCCGCGTCTGTCAGGAAGGAAATCCCTCGAGAAGTTGATGAGGCCGTCCAGCATCAATATGATGCTGTCCTCGTCACCGTCACAGTTCCTCCTCTTGGCTGCATGGAAGAACGGATGGGCGTAGCCTCCGCACGCCTTCGTATAGCCGATTATGCGGCACAATATCCCACCGGAGGTATGCGGTGCAAGCCCGATAGCAAGATGCCCGATGATATCCTTCCGTGTCTCTGCATTATAGAACCTTTCCAGTCCGTAATGTTTTTCAAGCATGTCATCAACGAACTTCGCAACCTTCACCATATAATCTCCGCACGAGTCCGCCGGTACCATATCCTGCACCTTCAGTTCACACAGCTGCTCGTTGTTCGTCAGCTCATCCCCGAACATGTCATGCGTATAGCCAAGTTCCTTCGCCTTTTCGACGCTCAGTTCGATCTCCCGTGGCCGGAAGTGCGTTATCGGGACGTCCGTCATATCATACCGTATCGTCCCGTCCTTGAACATGTGCACATCGTTCATCGCCCGTAGTATGCCCTTTTCCAATGCTTCCGGTACCTTGACCTTGGATGAGAGCCCCTCAACACATTTCAGTTCCGGCAGAGGGTCGGCGCCCAGTCTTTTCAAGGCGCGTTCATATATGGATGCGATGTCAACGTAACTTCCGTTGCCGTCAACGGATCTCTCAATTTTTTCGAATTTCGCATAACTTCCGCATCTGTCGCAGCTTGCCATGACCGAAACGTTACCGCATGAGGTGCATCTCCTTATGCCGACGTCGATCTGTACGCCCTTGGGACGGCTGCTGCTGCTTCCGATGCTGCTTGTCACGGACCTGCTGACGGCTATCGCCGAGTTCATCTCCCTCTTCGATCCCGGGTCCCTTCCGACGGGGAACAGCGAATGCACGGGAGGGTTCATCTTTCTTTCCTTGGCCTTCTCGGGACGGGCCATCCTGCTGCCTATCCGTGTCACGGCGCGCGCCCGGACCTCTATGCCCATCGCTTTGCTGACCGCATCAAGCGGACCGGTACCGTCGAACGCTGCCTTCTCAATTATCTTATCAGAGGAGGCGCAAAGGCCGAGGCACTCGATGAGGGGCATCGCATATCTCTCCACCCTCATCTTACCGGCAGCAACGGTATGCAGCGCACCAAGGTCCTCCAGCACCCTCTTCTCCTTAGCGTCCTTGGGCAGTATCAAGGCATTGTTCTCATCAATATGCCCATTCTTCAGGATGAACTCTCTCAATCCTTTGAGACGTTCCAATTCAACATCATACCAGAACAGATTGAATGACGGATGAAGCGGAATGCCAAGCTCAGATGACATCTGCTTCGCGCGGTCATATGTGGGTGATGCCCAATCCTCCGGAATGCCGCCTTTTGCCATCAACTCCTGCTTATGCCATTCGACGGTGTAACCGCACGGCACCAGCTTGTGGTTGTTCTCGGAGAACTCCCCGAAGGGTATCAGGATTTCGCCGTTGTCTATTATCTCGGATATGTTGTTATGTATCGCCTGCACTTCCTCCTTGGTGCCGCACTGCACAAGGTCCCCGTTCTTCAGAAGCAGTATCGGACCGTCGATGGAGTCGCAAGGTGTCACCGCACCGGCCTTTCCGGGCCGTTCTATCTTGATCTGTGTGCCCAGCGCAGGGAATCCGTCCAATGCGTACATGCTTGCCGGGTTCAGCGCTATCGCCGCCAGCCCGCAGGTCCTTCCCCTCCCGTATCTTAATCTGAATCCGCCGACACGCGACGGGTGGCCGAATATGGGCCTTCCGGCAACGATGTCCTTGAGGTACTTATCGGACGGCTTGATGACTTTGGAGTCTGCCTCCTCGTCCTTGTCACTCTTCTTCATCGACAGCAGTTCACCGATGAAGTCCCATCCATCTATCTTAAGCGTATCGACGTGCTTCTTTATCTTCGCCGCCTTTTGGCACAGGCCCTCGGCTATCACAAGGCACGCTCCTCCCCTCACACGGTTGGTTTCTACCCTGGGCAGGTCCCTGAAGCCCGAGATCTCTGAATCCTCAGTGCCTTCGCCGTCTATGCATACAGGACAGTTCCCCACAATGAGCTCGATCTCCTTGTTAGACGGTAAATACTGAAGATGCTGGCACTGTTTGTATAACGGTATCTCCTCATGGAACCTCTTCACTTCCGATTCCGTAGGAACGTATCGGCCGATATTATGCTCATGCCGTACCATATCGGCTATCAGGACGCTCATCGCCTGTCCTGTGCCTCCGGCAGCGCGTATGGGTCCCGCAAATATCAGGTCGATATACTCGGAGCCGTCGCTGTTGGTCATTATCTTGGTCCCTGCGAGACCTTCAAGCGGTGCGACGAGTATCCCCTCGGTCAGCACCGCAAGACCGACGCGTATTGCGCGGTCTATCGCCTTCTCCCTGCTTTCAGCGGGCCTCTTGGCAATTTCCTTAGCGATCATCAGGGAGACCACCTCTCTGTTCTTGTACTCCTCCGTAAGCCTTCTTATATCATCGGAGACTCCTTCTACACCATAGTCCGCCAACAATTTCTCGACTCTCGATGCAAGGTCCTCCGCCTGCGGTATCTCGATCCTCGGCTGAGGGTCCAACCCCTTGCCGCGGGCCCTTCTTGCGATGCTGTAACATATATCGTTCTTTCTATTGAGTTCACTGAAATAACTTTGCATTCCGCTGCTGCAAACGACCTTTCCGCTCATTCCGCTTCCTCAAAGCGTATGCTCTTCAGCTTAGATATGATGTTCGCCCGCAGTGCATCCATGTTCTCGCCCGTCTCAGCGGAGAATTTGAAAATATCGCTACCGCTTTTGGAAATGTCCGATTTGCTTTCGGCAACGATCATCGGCACACCCGGAAAGCCCTTCTTAACCGAGTCCAGAAGCGCAAGCTGCTTGTCCATAGAATATCCGCACGATCCCGTCGGGTCAAGGATGAACACCAATACATGAGTAAGATACTTCAGCGCGAGTATCGCCTGTCTCTCTATCTGATTGCGCTCATCAAGGCTCCTGTCCAGAAGCCCGGGCGTGTCTATTATCTGATACTTCCTCCAGCCGTCCTGGATATGGCCGATGATGATGCCCTTCGTGGTGAACGGGTACGGCGCTATCTCCGGCGCTGCGGTGCTCAGCACCGATACCAACTTGCTTTTCCCGACGTTCGGGAATCCTGCGATCACGGCCGTCGCGACGTTAGGTTCAATACTGGGAAGTTTCCTGAACTTGTTCTTCGCGTCCTGCAGGAACAGCAGGTCCTTCGATATCTGTCTCAGTATCGATGCCAGGCGGCCGTAGAAACTGTTCCTCAGTGATTCGATGTACTCGGGGTCCTTCGTTCTTCTGAGGTTCCTGAGACATTCATTCTTCAGTTTCTCGACACGGTTGGAGGCCCAGTTCATTGCCCCGAGGGACTGTTTGTACTGATCGATGCCTATCGTAAGGTCAACAAGCTCCGGGAAGAAGTCCTCGCCTTTCTCTATCCTCGGAAAGCGGTCGACGTATCCGTTCAGTGTCGTTGCTATGATGTCCCCGGATGCGGTCACCTTCGCCAGGGCGGTCTTTTTCTTATGGTCCAGCGCGGTGGCGCCCGTCTTGTCTATCTTTGACGCTCTGTGGAACGCTTTGTCCATCAACTCGTCCGATGTCAGAACGGTAGGGATCCTGTTGGCCATGACCCATCATATGGTCATACGTTTAAAGATTATCGGAAGTAACGTCATTCGGACGGCGGCCTCCGGTTCATCCTTTCGACCTTTCCAAGGTCATCCTGAACAACCAGATGTCCGTCTCCTTATCCGAATCGACGTTGAACACGGATGGTACCACGTATGACGGGACGTTCTCCAGAACAAGCCCTATGTTGACCCTCCAGGTGCCTCCCGGCCTTCCCAGGAGGTTACATAATGCCGTTATATTACACCCGATGACCAATCCGGCGGTCACGCCGTCCCTGCCGCCGAGGACGCTACCGAGCACCCTCGGCGTCGTTACCTTTGCGAATATCATCGTTTGGAAGTAGACGTCATCGCTTATGATCTGCCTCGGCGTCATCCCGGCAGGGTTGTCGATGCTGCCCATCATCGCCTTTATCTGACCGACCGCCCAATTCAGTCCGTCCCTTACAAAATCACCGTCGATCATCAACGAGAAGCGTATCCCCGAGTGTATGCTCCCTGTGACATCCGATACCGCTATCTCAATGAACACCGACGCACTGACAACACAGCCGGCTATCATATCGATCGCTTTCTCTATGGTCAGCTCTATAATCCTTTTCAGGAATTGGGCGACGCCGTCCGGCCCAAGGATCTTGGAATTCATCTCAGAGAAGGCCTGCGTTGCCGCGGCAGTGACGCACTGCATTATCGCCGCCCTTACAGGGTTCCCGCCCAAGCTGATCTTACCGATGCTCCCTCCGTTGGGCGATTCTTTGCTGTTCTTCTTGAACACCCATTTGGCGGACGCATCGGTTTCACGCTGCCACGTGGTATCGTCATCCTTCGCATCATTCTTCAGAGGAGTGACATCGATCATCCTTCCCTCCGCATCAAGGAGCTGGACGGATTCCTTCGAGTTGTTCAGGAACTGCCCGGGAAGTTTTATCACCACCCTTTCCCACGGAGCCAGGGTGATGCCGTGGAGAGTGTATATCTTGCCCGGGGAGGTGAGCGTTGTCAGCATATATCCTTCCAGATCCACGGACGACACCGTCGAGTTGTATAGTTCCGTCCACTCACTCCCCGTGTCGGTGCCCGACGGATTGGATTCGAATTCGTTGATCACCACTCCGTAGACATACGGGGAGTTATACTTCAGCTCAAAGCCCGCATCGATGGAACCCTTCATACCGGGCACCGGAAGAGGTATGTTCGATAATAAATCCCCAACGCCGGGAATGTCGGACAATCTCAATTCCAGTTCATCGTACTGCACAACCTGCGGCATAACCGCATAGATGTCGGTCCCGCGGAATGTTCCGTTAATTTCCACCATATGCTTCCTGACCTTCATCAGCGGGTCAATATTCACATCAAGGAACCAGGTATCGGCCACCGCCGATATGCCGCCGCTGAAGAAGAAATTCTTGGTTTTGTCCTTCTTGATCTCTAGCGATGCGCTCAGTGTCACGCCGAATATCGGTAACGTGAGCATGATCTTCGTGGTGCTCGTCCCCTTCTGCAGCTCCCCGACAATATCTGTCACAATTTCAAGCGTCATGCCGTACAGGCTTATGCCGAACGTCTGGCTTCCCAATTTCAACATGATGGTGCCAACTATGTCATCAAATATCTTCCCAAGTATGTTGCTGACAAGCTGCCCGAACAGCTCAATGGGGGCCATGATGATCTCATACAACTTCATCAGCAGGTCGCTGACGAACTGTGCGACGCGCATAATGGCATTGGTCATCAGATCAAGGACGCTCTTGGCCAGGTTCATCAGCGTGAACAGAGGCTCCAGGAGGGGCTCGATGAGCCTCAGGAACAGGTCTACGACATCATCAACTATCGTCCTGCTAGGTTCATAATGAACGCCGGCCAGCGCCCAGCCGCTCATCACCGCCACCGCAATATCGAATTTTGAATGTGACGCTCCTGACACGGCGGCATCGTACGTGCCGAGCATGACCATCAATGACGACGACGATCCTGCGGCGTATCTGACGTCAGCGGTGACGAATATTCGGAATAGTGAGGAATAAGATGCCTCTCGGTCCTCCAGAAAACCCACATAATGCACATTCTCGTCATTATCCGTGGGGGATACCACAGTTATGTCAAGGGAGATATCACGGTCAAATGACACGTATTCCTTGACGGTCGTCCCGTCGCTCCCCTCAAGGACGAACGGATCTGTGTCCGGAAGATCATACACTCCCGACAGCGGGCTGAGGGCGGCCATCTCGGCCATCTCGCGGACCAGCCCGATCATTTTCGCCTCCAGCAACGGATACAGTCCGAGACTGTCCATCCCGAATCTGACGATCAATGCGATCGCGTCCTTGAAAATGGACCTGGTGTTCTTTTCTATGTTGTTCAGTATATCTCCGAACAATGATAAGCGGCTGTCAACAAGATGTTCGTACTCTTCAAGAACATTGACAACATCATCCGAGAGCATGACCTCATCGACCATGGAATCGATGACCGACGGGTCCAGAGGGACCCCGTACTCCCTTTCCACGTATCCGGTGACATCCGTCTTCACAGCAGACCTGATACTGTTCTTCAGAGCGTCAGCACCGAACAGGCTGCTGCGGTTCATCACCATATGGTCGTAGATGGTCGCGTACAGCGTGTCTATGACCTTCCCGCTTCGGATCGCGCTCTCAATGCGGCCCTCGACGGCCGCCTTCTGAGATCCGAGGGCATAGGTGACAGCATCGGTAAGGGAGGTCATGAGATCCTTGTCATCGTACGGGTCGCATTCCATACGTATCACACCGAGCCCGTATGTGCCAGCTATCTCTATCGCGATCGAATTGATCACGCTTCTGAGTGAGTCCCTGATCTCGTTATGCTCTGCACGATAACTGCTCATGAAGCCGTTCCATCCGCTCCAGTCGAGGATATCGACGTTCGGATAATCGAACGTGACCGATGATGCGGGTATGATGATCATCTCGTCTCCCGGGTCAGCGGCCTCATGGCTGACTGACGGGATGTCGATCATACCTTTCACTCCGTTCAGAAGATAACGGTACTCCGATTCTGATATACCGTGGTCGGACATCGTTGCCGACAGGTATTTCTGTGCGGTCTCCGACTCCTCGCCGGTGACCGCCTTGACCAGCCAGTTCCACGCATTCTTGAATGTGTCGGCCACCGTTTCAAATATATCGAGGAGCTTTGTCAGCATGAGATAATCCATCCATCCCAGTATCAGGTCGTCCGCGATGCCGATGAGCGTCTGCGCCATCACGGCACCCAGGTCCACCTCTATGACACCGTCACGGAACGCGAGCAGTTCTGCCGCATCCACACCATCCCGGAGGTCAAGGCCGATATGGTCATCGGCGGTCGTGTGAAGGTACGTGATCTCCGCTATCGACAGCGCGACGCGGTACGCAAGATCGACGTCCCCTTCCGTTATTATGCTGTCCGTCCCCATCGCCCCGTGCTCTGACATAGCTCCGTATCCTGACATCACCCGGTATTGTGCCAACGAGGTCAGCTGATATGTCATCAGTTCCGTTATCAGCGACCACGGGCCGGTGATGGAGGCCTCGAACAGCGATGCGTTCTCCAGAAGCAGCGGTAATGCGGACATGCTGTCCGCGCTTATGTATGATCCTCGGATCACATTTCCAGATGAGGTCGAGATGTTCATCGTGACGCTGCCATCCGCGCGGAAACATGACGGCATCACACCGCCCATAAGGTCATCGTTATCCGATGACGCCCTGAGCGTTCCGACGCCGAGCTCGATATCATGCGCCAGTACCGTCACGACCGCCCCCGATTCTCTCATGGGGAATTGAAAGTTCATCCATTCAGCGAGACGGACATCGAACTTATCGAATCTTTCGTCGAGGGTGCCTGTCGCGGCCTCGCGGCTCATGTCGAGGATGATCTCCCCTATCCCCTTTTCCAACCTCCCCCTCACGGCCTCTGCAGCGCTTCCTACGGAATCGAGCTCATCGTGCATGTCATCCATATTGTCCTGCGACCTTTCGACACCCGCCGCCACCGCCCCGTATATCCCGGCGAGCACAAGCAAAACGACGGCGATCATCGCGAACGGCATATGTCCTCCGCGCGAACCCCGTATCCGTTGTTCTCTTAAACGTAACATATATGCGTACTTTCTGCGGGCGTTTATAAAACGTCGAATTACAATTAATATAACTCTCCGTGCGCACATACATGCAGGTGCGCCCAGAAGTATTATATCCAGCGGAGAACATAAAGCGAGCAATGGATGGAGCATCATGACCGCTAAAGATTACGGGGTCCCGAAGGGCCTTCCAAAGCAGACGACATCGATATGTCCAGAGTGCAAAAAGCTACTGCCGGCAACGCTTTCCGAGAAGGACGGGAAGGTATGCATTGACAAAGTATGTCCGGAGCACGGTTCGTTCAGCGATATATACTGGTCGGACGCGGAACTATTCCTGAGGGCGGAGAAGTTCGCGTATGATGGTGTCGGTCTTAGGAATCCGATGGACAAGACCTCCGAGGGCAAGAACGTGAACGTCACGATAGGCACCAAGCCGTTCGAGATGCTCACGTGCACGGCACTTGCCAATATAGACCTCACGAACAGGTGCAACATGCGCTGCCCGATATGCTTCGCGAACGCGAACCAGTCCGGTTACGTCTACGAGCCGGATTACGATACCATTGTGGAGATGCTCAAGATGCTCAGGGCGGAGGAGCCGATAAAGTGCACAGCGGTGCAGTTCTCGGGCGGAGAGCCCACCATATACCCCAGATTCGTGGACATCATACGCAAAGCAAAGGAGCTAGGGTTCGCGCAGGTGCAGGCGGCAACGAATGGGATAGAATTCGCAAAGAAGTTCGACCTGCTGAAGAAGTCACAGGAAGCAGGGCTCAACACGATATATCTGTCATTCGACGGCGTTTCCGATGACATATATCTGCAGGCAAGGGACAGGAAGATGTTCGACATCAAATTGAAGGTGCTTGAGAATCTGAGGAAATTGGAGAAGCCGCCGTCGGTGGTTCTTGTTCCGACGATCGTCCGCGGGGTGAACGACCATCAGATAGGGGACATAATCAAATTCGCAATGAATAACTCCGATGTGATACGGTCCGTGAACTTCCAGCCGGTGGCGTTCACCGGAAGGATAACGCGTGAAGAACTGTCCAAAGGAAGGTTCACGCTCCCCGACCTGATAAAGGCGGAAGGGGCGCAGACAGGATACACGACGAAGGACGACTGGTATCCGGTACCGGTCGTGGCGCCCATCTCCAAGCTGGCGTCAATACTGCTCGGTGAGAAGAAGGTGACGTTCACAACGCATCCTCACTGCGGCATTGCCACATATCTTTTCCAGGATGAGAAGGGGAACGTGGTTCCGATGACAAGGTTCATAGACGCCGAGAGGCTGTCCAAGGGCATATACGAACTGGCGGCGGAGGCGCAGAAGGCCAGATTCAAGAAGCTGAAGGTGTTCAAGCTGCTGAAGCTGGTGGACCAGTGCGTGATCGAAGAAAAACTCCCGGAAGGGATGACCAAGAAGAAGTTCAAGAAGGTCATAAAGACGATCATGGGCGACAAGAGCAAAGAGACCCTCGCGGCATTCTCGTGGAAGATGATGATGCTCGGCGGTATGCACTTCATGGACAATTACAATTATGATGTGGAAAGGGTCAGGAGGTGTGGTGTCCACTACGCGACACCGGACCTTCGCGTCATACCTTTCTGCGCGTATAACGGAGGGCCTGAGTATCGTGCTGAGACGGAGAAGAAGTTCTCCGTCCCGTTGGCGGAATGGAAGGCAAAACACGGGGACGAACATTGCTAAGGTGAAACAATGAAGGTATCATACGACAAATGTCTGCACTGCGGTTGCTGCGTGGGCTCATGCCCCAAGAACGCGATATATCTGAACGATTATGTGCTCGAATTCAACAAGGACTGCAACAACTGCGGCCGTTGCATCAAATTATGTCCGGTGGGCGCGCTGTCGAAGGGGGATGCGTGAATGAAGAAGATCAACTGTGATGTAGTGGTCGTAGGAGGAGGGCCGGGGGGCAGCATGGCCGCTAAGTATGCGGCGCTCGGAAAACTCAACGTGATAATGATAGAGAAGAAGGCCGAGATAGGCTCTCCGCTGAGGTGCGCCGAAGGCGTATCGAAAAAATGGTTATCGGAGATAGGCGTTGAACCGGACCAGAAATGGATATGCGCGGACATGGCCGGCGCGACGATCGTCTCACCGAGCGGCTATAAGTTCCAATTGGACGAGAGCAAGGCGGGCGCCGAGGTGGGATATGTACTGGAGAGGCACAAGTTCGACAAACACCTCGCAGAACAGGCGGCGGATGCCGGCGCGAAGATAATGATGCGCACAGGGTGCACCGGAGTGATCAGGGACAAGGGTAAGCTTGTAGGCATAAAGGCAAGGAGCATGGGCACCGAGATCGAGATATACGCGAAGTGCATCGTTGCCGCCGACGGTTTCGAATCGCAAGTAGCCAGATGGGCAGGCATTGACACTTCGTTACAGGCAAAGGACATTGACACATGCATCCAATACAGGATGGCGAACATCGACATCGACCCGAAGTACTGTGAGTTCGTGATAGGGTCCGCCGCTCCGGGAGGGTACATATGGATATTCCCCAAGGGCGAGCGCATAGCGAACGTCGGCATCGGCGTTCAGGTGGCGAAATGCAAGCACGGGGCAGACCCGAAATATTATCTGGACAAATTTGTTGAAAATGATCCGCGGCTCAAGAAAGGCCAGATATTGGAGATAGTGGGAGGGGGCGTCTCGACGTGCCCCGGCCTCGAGGAGGCGGTGGCCGACAATCTTGTCCTGGTGGGCGATGCGGCGAGGATCATCGACCCGATAACGGGCGGCGGCATAGCGCACGCATGCAGGACGGGGATGTATGCCGGCAAAGTGTTGACGGAATGCGCAAAGAAGAACGACTTCTCCAAAAAGGCGCTGCAGGCGTACGAGAAGATGTGGAGGGACAGGATGGAGGACAAGCTCTATCTCAACTGGATGGCAAAGGAGAGGTTCGCATCCCTGTCCGATGATGTGCTTGATGACCTCGTGAAGATCATGGGCAGCGCATCCATAAAAGAAGTGAACGTCCACAATCTGCTGAAAGCTATAAAGGAAAAATATCCGAAGATAGTGGAAGGGTTCGAGGACCTGATCTGAAGCGCCGCAAGAGGATCGAAACTTTTTAAATTCCATTTTTCACTTTACTTTCCGGAGCGACCGGCGACCGGAGGGGCGGTTCCGCCGACATTATTTGAAGCGGTCTTTTTCGATCATAGCGCCAGGCTCGCCCGTCCTTACCACGAACGGGGTCCCGCCGCGCATGGAGATCGATTCGCATACCTTCTCCGGGCAGTCGGTCAGCGCGATCATGCTTCCCCCTCCGCCGGCCCCGGTGAGCTTCGCCCCATATGAATATCTGAGCGAAGTGTTCACCAATTTGTTCAGTTCGTTGCACGAGACCCCCAATATGGAAAGCAGCTTGTGGTCATCTGTCATAAGTTTGCCGAGTGTCACAAGATCGTTCTTTTTGAGGGCGTTGATCCCATCCAGGGTTATCTTCCCTATCTCGTTGACCATATCAACGGCGAACCTGCATTTGTTCCTGTACCTTCTCACCTTTTCAACGAGAGGACCGGTGGGCGCATGTATCCCCGTGTAACCGACAACAAGGGTCATCTTCGGTATTTTGATGTCCCTGACAGACCACGTGTTCCCGTTCTTTGATATGTCCCACAGATGATCCCCCGAATCTTCCGGTCCGTTCAAGGCTATTCCCATGCCGTGCGTGCTTGCCGATGTGTCAAGCGGGCTCGCGCGCCCCTGTGCCTCATACTCGATGAGGAACGCATCCTCCGCCAATCTTTTATCATCAACATCGTCACCCTTCAGGCGGTTCAGCGCTTTCAGGAAGGCTGTGGAAAGGGCCGCCGAGGACCCGAGCCCCGAACCTGACGGTATGGAACTTTCGGTCTCGGCCCTTATAGGAAACGGACTGTGTCTCATCATATTGCCGATGTAAGGCTGCTTGGTGACATCAAGAGGCCTCCCGTTCACGGTGGCATCGGAAGCTTTCGAAAGGGTGCATCTCATCCTCCGGTCTATTGCCAAAGCTACCGCCGGTTTTCCGTAAACGACGGCATGCTCCCCGAGTATGATGAGCTTGCCCGGTGCAGTTGCTGTCACAGTCGCGGTCATCGATTCAGTCCGTATCTGCTCAGTGCTTCAGCGATGGCGTCATTCGGGCTTCTGCCGCCGAGTAGTTGCTTTCCAACCGTCCACCATTTTTCTTCCTTTTCAGCGATGGCGGCCTCGAATTCTTCATCGGTCGCGTAGTTTTCCCGCTTGATCTTTGAGATCACCTCATAATTCGCCTCCAACAGGTCCACACCGTATCTTTTGTTCACTGCCGACAGTCCGATGAGGTGGTCTATGCTGTACGATAATTCCACGGAGATGTCATCGGGGAGGGACTCAAATACCATGTCAAGTGCCGAGTTCACTGCCATCATGAAAAGAAGTTCCTTCTTTGCCTCGTCCGGAAGGTCCTTCTCCTCTTCAAGCTGCTCCGTTATAAGGTCGAACCACAGGTCCCTGAGCACTTGTGTCCTCTTCGGGTTCTTGCCCCAAAGCTGATCTTCCGCCGGTATTTCCGGCTTATCCTCAAAAACACTGTTTATCGTCTCATCATCCTTCTTCTTTTTTGCCATATGATCATCCTTTTATTCCATTCGCCACTTTTTCGAGAATATCCATTCCCCTACTTATCTTATCCTCATCCGCTGCGTACGAGAACCTGAGGTGCCCTTCTCCGTATTGACCGAATGCGGATCCCGGGACGCATATCAGCCCGTTCTTGACAAGTCTCATCGCTAATTCTTCGGACGTCATGTCGTATCCGAATTTAGGGAACGCATAGAAGGCGCCCTTCGGCGCGTCCATGTCCATACCATCTATGTTGCTGATCCTTGACGTTATGAGGTCCCTTCTTCTCTTGTAGGTCCTCCGAACACCATCCAGATACGTGTCTATCGCCGGCATGGCGCTGAGGATGCCGTACTGGGCGGGCATGTTCGGGCTGGCACACACATGGTATGCCATTTTTGTGAGGTCTGTGATAACATCCTTCCCGGCGGTCACAAAGCCCATTCTCCATCCGGTTATGGCCATCATCTTCGAGAACCCGTTGACCACTATCGCGTTGTCAAGCTCCCCCATGAAAGAGATATGCTCCCCTTCATAAACGAACGGTTCGTAGACCTCGTCAGAAACGATTATTATATTCTTATCGGCGGATATGTCGCGTATCGCTTTGAAGGACTCCTCGCTGAGTATCCCTCCGGTCGGGTTCGACGGATAATTGAGGAAGACGACCTTCGTCCTTTTCGTGATCTTTCGTTGGATGTCGTCAATATCAGGCTGGAAGCCGTCATCGGTGAGCTTATAATCTATCGGTCTTCCGGATGACAGCGCAGTGTGCGGCCCGTACACAACGAACCCCGGGCTCGGGACGAGCGCCTCATCGCCCGGGTCGATGAGCGATTGCGCGATCATCAGCAGCGCCGTCGTCCCGCTCGGAGTTATCATGACGTTCCCGCTTTCGATACCGTGCCTTTTGTAACGGTATGCGACCGCTTCCCTGAGCGGCATGATGCCCGGAGTGGGACCGTATCTGTTAAGGCCTTTCGCAGCCGCCTCGCTCATCCCTCTGACCGCCTCGTCCGGCGGCGACACATCAGGTTCGCCCAAGCTGAGGTTTATAGAGCCGGAGCCGGCGAGATCGAACATCTTCCTGATGCCTGACAGAGGCGCTTTCTGAAGTCTGTCGGACATTTTCATGATCCATCCGATGGATTCCCTGTTTATTACCCTTTACACAGCGCCGTGCCGTGTCCAGCGGACGGACATGAGTGATGAGAACAGACTAAAAAAACACCCTCAATTTTTGTTTTTTGTCGGCTGCATCACGCCGTATATTAATGTTACGACGCCGCGCGCCGTCAGCGTCAGTATTCCAGAGTGACATTTTTATGCAGAAACGGCGCACATGCCATTATGCCGTTTATATATAGCATCGCGCGAAAGATTATAAACATACATTGAATGTACCACATCAACCAGAACGGAGCTAGGCGGAGACGGAGTGGTGCCTGGATGCCGTTAAGAGGTGAAAGAAATGGGATTCTTCAAGATCGACAAGACAAAATGGGCCAGATACAGCATGATGCCGGGCGCTGCAAAGAGCGAGCCGCAGTACGGTGACACGCAGCTCGGTAAGGCAATGGCAAAGGCGATCGCTACGATCGAGGCAAGAGAGAAAGCAGGCAAGATCAAACCGGCCAACGCGACAGCGTTCAGAGGCAGGATCGACGGCCTGAAGCCACTGATAGGCAAAGATGAGGACGCAGGTCTTCTCCAGGTGGCGCAGATAATCGGTGCGATCAACAGATCGCTGTGATCACGCGGACCAATGCCGGGGCACAGACCCCGTCACAATACGTTTGGGCGAATGGAAATGCGCAGAGCAATGGACATGAGTCTGATCTATACTTTTTTCGATGCCGCCAATATGCACAGGTGGAACGATCACCTCAGGCCCACCGACCTCACGGAACTGGACAAACAGGCGCACAAGATGGTCATCGCATGGGTGCTGGCGAAATTCGACGAGGATGAGAAGGGCAAAGTAGACTGGAAGAGGCTGATAGAGCATGCGATGTTCTCCTTCATCCGGAGGACCATACTCACAGACCTCAAACCGCAACTGTTCCACCGTATGATCAAAGAGAAGGAAAGCCAGATGAATGCTTTCGTGTTGCGGGAATTCGATGAGCGTATGCCCCGAATAAACGAAAGATTCAGGGAACGGTTCATTTCTTACCTGAACAGGGAGGAGCTGTCCAGAGAGGACAGGATACTCAAGGCGGCGCACTATCTGGCAACATCATGGGAATTCAAGCTTCTGTACAAAGCGAACCCGACGATGTTCGGCATAGACAGGACTAAGGAGGAGATCGACAGGCAGATCAGGGAATATGAGGACATATCCGGCGTGAAAAGTCTCCTGTTCGCAAAGGACACCGGCGATTTCATAGATATGTGCGGCCAGCTGAGATTCCAGCAGAGGTGGGCAAGGGTGCCGAGGATACCGAGGACAAGTGTCCTCGGGCACATGCTGATCGTGGCCAACATGATGTACCTTCACGATACAGATGAGGGAGCGGACAGCGGGCGCATATACAGGAACTACTTCACAGCGTTGTTCCACGACATCCCTGAGATCCTGACGAAAGATGTGATCACTCCCATAAAGACAAGCATAGACGGGCTTGACGAACTGCTTGCGGAGTATGAAAAGGAGATGACCTCCGAAACACTTTTACCACTGCTCCCGAAGGAGTGGCATGATGAGTTCATATCATTCGTGGACGACCCGTTCAGCAATTCCCGGGGAACCGACGGAAAAGCGATAAAGGCATGCGACCGGCTGGCGGCGTTCATGGAGGCACACATATCCCAGCGTTACGGCATATCATCATATGCGCTCTCAAAAGGGAAAGAGGAACTGAGGGCGAAGCTCCTCTCAGCCGATACGAAGATCGATGTGAAAAGCCTAATCCTCGAACTGGAGGCAATGGACATTTAACCCATTACTTTCTGGTTACGCATATACGGCCTCAGCACTTTCGGTATGTCAACGGTCCCGTCCTCGTTCTGATAGTTCTCAAGTATGGCGACCATGGTCCTCGGCAATGCCAACCCCGAACCGTTCAGCGTGTGCACGAACTCGCTCTTCAGATGAGGCTCCGGGCGGAATTTTATCCTCGCCCTCCGTGCCTGGAAGTCCGTGAAGCATGAGCACGACGATGCCTCAAGCCACCCGTCCCTTCCGGGCGCGTACAATTCAAGGTCATAGCATTTGGAGGCGGCGAAGCTCATGTCCCCCGTGCAAAGCAGGAGCACACGGTACGGTAATTCCAGCCCGCGGATGACATCCTCGGCGTCATTCCTCAGTTTTTCAAGGACATCGAAAGAACCGTCCGGATGCACGAATTTCACCATTTCGACCTTATTGAACTCATGGACCCTTACGATCCCGCGGGTATCGGAATGTTTTCCCGCTTCGCGTCTGAACGATGGAAGATACGCCGTATATGATATCGGAAGGTCGTCCTTATCGAAGATCTCATCCTGATGTAAGTTCGTGACGGGTACTTCGGCCGTGGGGTTCAGCCACATGTCATCCCTTTCCAGCCAGTACATGTCATCCTTCAGGTTGGGGTATTGGCCGGTGCCGATGACCGCGCTGCGGTTGATGACGGCGGGCGTGAACACCTCTCTGTATCCCTGGTCCTGGTGCATGTCCAGCATGTAATTTATGAGTGCTCTTTCCAGCCTTGCGCCGTCGCCTTTGAGAACGTAGAATCCGCTGCCGGCGATCTTCACGCCCCTCTCGAAATCAATGATATCAAGCTGTTCCGCGATCTCGAAGTGCTCTTTCGGCCTGAACGGGAATTTCCTTCTCTTCCCGTGCTCGCTCACTGTTATATTATCGCCGGAGTCCTTTCCGACGGGAACGGTATGATGCGGTATGTTCGGGATGTTGAGGACGCATTCATCCCTTATCGCATCCAGTTCCGCCAGTCTGACGTCGATGTTCTTGATGTCATCGCCGACGAGGCGCATCTCCTCTATTTTTTTTGTTTTCTCGTCGCCTTTGAGCTTTGATATCATCTGAGAGACATCATTCCTCTGTTTCCTCAATGCGTTCCCTTTCTCGGTGAGCATCCTCCACTCGGCGTCCGCATTCATGAACATGTTAAGCTTCTCGTCAGTATAGTTCCTGTTCCTGAGCATCTTCCTGACCATCTCGGGGTCCTGTCTGATAACATTCACATCCAGCATACGATCTCCTCAGAACTTCTTCTGCGAAAGGGAGGTCCAGGTCCTCTTATCCGTAAGTATCAGGACGCCGCCCCTCACATCCACGACCACCGAACCGGTGGCCTTTGATAAAGCATCAGCTATCTCCGCCGTCTCGGATTCAGAACTGGGAAGCACTTTCACCTTTACTATGCGGTGCGTCTTGATCTGTAACTTCAATTCCTCGAAGACGCTGTCCTTCAGCCCGTCCTTGCCCACATGCAGCGTAACGTTCATGTCGTTTGCGCGCCGCAAGATCTCCTTCTTTGCTTCTTTCTCGGTCATTCTCTCTGCTCCCTCAGATACGGGATCCTTTTCACTGTACCGCATTCCATGCATCTCATTATAATCTTATGCGCCTTAAGACGCACTCTGAACGTGCCCGGCACCATCGGAATGAGACAATTGCCGCAATATATGTGCTCTTTCGGCATTTTTGTCTTGGTCCTCATGCTTATGCGTCTCGCGATATCCACGTAGCGTCTCGCAAGATCAACATCACCGGACGATGCCTGTTCCTTCGACATGAGCATCAGCTTATTGATCCGACACATCGCGATATCGGCGACGGCGTTCTGCGGCAGCCTGTTCTTGGACATGTTATCGTCCCGTAGTGCGACGGGGGCGCAATATCACGTCGCCCCGGATGTCAGCGAAATGAGGAGGGCCTTCACCTCTTTCTCCTCATCCGAGAGTTCATCATCATCCTTTCCGGAATAGTTGTCATACAGGAACACGAAATAATCATGGAATCCGGTGACAGCATCATCCCACTCCGGATCCGATATCGATATCCCGAGATCAGGATAGCTGATCTTCCATGTTTTGCCGCTGCCGTCGTATTTCACGGCAGACTCTATGCTCTTTTCAAGCTGGATATCGCGGTCCCCCGATATCATATGGCCGAACACCTTTTTATCGAAAGGCAGAACGGAATCTATATCCGATACCTCCTGTAACTCTCCGTCCTCGGAGTATTTCAGCGTCCCGGCGATCATGACGGCATTGTTCACAAGCTTCAGTGCCGCATCCTCCGCTTCCTTGGAGCGGAATGATATCTTTACCCTGTCGGTCCCTACGCTGAACCCATACATCGGCGTGTTACGTTTGGATTGAACCCCATGCAATACTCCGGCAACGGCTCCCTGGGACATCCTGGCGTTCTTCTTCAGGAACGCTTCCGCCTTCTCTATGTCAAGCGGAACGAATGCCTTTTCAATATCGTCCGAGGAGAACAGTATCGTGTAACCGCGTCCCGCGTCCATATGCTTCGATAACTGTATCAGATCGTACAGCACCATGCACCTGTAGCACGGGTCCTTGTAGCTGTCCTCCATCCAATATGTTCCGGTGCCGGACCCCATCTTCTCCAATGTCGTCCTGAGTTTCAGGACCGCCCTGTCCATGAGGGCGCTCTGCCCCTTTCCTGCCGATGCCTTGAACGATATGCCCCCGCTCTCAGGATCGATATACAGGACGAACCTTTCTGTAAGGGATTCCGCCGGCCTGTTGTAAGAGCCGAACTCCTCCGAGATTATTGATTCGCCGATATGCGTCAGCAGCAGCTGAAGGTCAAACATCACGTCCGATGCGACCGCTATCGGTATTCTTTTATCATCCTTCTCAGACCTGACGGTCACGTTGAATGTGCTCATAAGTGTCACCCATCCTTTCCCGATATTGCTGTTCAATACTTTAAATACCATAGGTAGGCCGTTCATAGGCCGCAATTGTCGGGGGTTCTGATAAATTCTTCAGATCAAACAAACATATAAACGTTTTATTTGTATTTTTTGTGATTCTGTCACAAATTTTATAAGTTAGTTCATCATTATAACAATTATGTTACTCGAATTCACAGTAGAGAACTTCAAATCATTCAGGGACAGGACAACATTCTCGATGGAGGCAACGGCGGACAAGAAACACACGGATAATGTGATAGAGGTCAAGGACAAGAAGCTCAGGCTGCTGAGAACATCCATGATCTATGGCGCCAACGCATCCGGCAAGACGAACCTTATCGAGGCGATGCACCTGTTCAGAACATTCGTCGCGTTATCACAGACACACGTGAGCGGGGCAAAGCTGACCCATACCCCCTTCATATTCGAAGAAAGTTGCTCAAAGAAGCCAACCGCCATGGAATTAAAGTTTCTAAAGAACGATGTTGTATACGAGTATGCGTTCTCATACGATCCAGACAGGATAATATCGGAATCCTTGGTATATTATCCGAACGGACGGAAAGCGGTCGTCTTCGAAAGGACAGGGCAGACATTCACATTCACGAAAAACAAAAGGCGGCAAGGTCAGGACGCTGAAAGAGTGAACGAGGCCGCCCTATACCTGTCAGTATCCGCGGCGTTCAACTATGAGATATCCAGAACGGTCGTGGAGTGGATGACAAAAAAGTTGATGGTCTTCGCAGGCGCAGACCCCCTTTGGTCGATCAACATCTTACTGAAAACAATAAATGAAGACGTGCTGTTCAAAAAACGCGTATTGAACGCATTCAGGATAGCGGACCTCGGCATCACGGGCATAAAAGACAGAAACGCCAAGAACACGAACAAGGACGCAAAATACATGTTATCGGTACCGACCGTGCAGTCGTTACTGCCGGACATATGGGTCAGGCACTCGTTCAAAGACACATTCGGCAGAAAAACAGAAAAGGAATTGCGGCTGAACCAGGAATCGTCAGGCACGGTCCAATTCATATCCATAATCGGCCCGATCATATCCACCCTGACCGAAGGCGGGACAATAGTCGTGGATGAGATGGACGTGAATTTCCATCCGGAACTATGCAAATGGATCGTGAACCTGTTCCACGACCCGTCGGAGAACCCAAAGGGTGCACAGCTGATATTCAACACACACGATCTCGAACTTCAGGATCAGGACCTGGTGAGAAGAGACCAGATATGGTTCGTTGAGAAGGATTGGGAAACGAGAATATCATCACTCTTCTCGCTCACGGAGTTCAAAGAGAGGAACGACCGAGACATAAGAAAAGCATATATCTCCGGGAGGTACGGAGCGAAACCATTCATCTCGCCGGACGCTCTGATAGAATGACCCGTAATGTAGATACAAGATTTCCTAAGAACGTCATCCTGATCTATGTCGAAGGCGCCTCTGAAAAGACCTATCTTTCAAAACTCAAGGAAAGAGGCACTAATGCGGAAATAATAGTAAGAGAGTCGAAAAGGAAGAATGCGGTCCAGATGGTTGAACTCTGTGTGAAAGAAATGAAAGACCTTAACATGGACGCCGAAGAAGGAGACGCAGCATATTGTGTATTTGACGTTGACGAAAATGAAAGACGGCAGATGGAGCAGGCACATAGCGAAGCAATGAAAAACAAGGTGACTATGATAGTATCGCATCCATTCTTGGAAGTTTGGTTCTTGATGCATTTCAGAGAGGCCCCGAATCATTCCATCCCAAAGGAGAGCATCATTCAGGAACTGGGGAGGTCCATAGGCAATTACAGGAAAGGGGACGATGTTTGGAAGAAGCTGTTCGTTCACAAAGAGAAAGCGATAAAGATGGCAAGATCCATAGCTTCTAAGAACTCTTTAGAAACGCCTCTCGATTTCTATGACAAAAATTTCTCCACGAACATGCACATATTGTTCGATGACATCGAGAAAAGAAAAAAACACGATCCCGATCAATGACCTGCCGCAATGCGCGGACGATAGAAACGCTTATATTTAAGACGTCAATGGGTTTGATTAGCCCTTCGGGGTCATGAGAAGGCAACAGTCCTTAAATATGTCCTGAGGATTGTGTGCCTTCATTGAATATCCATGGTGATATAAATGGCAAGAAAGCCCGCATTGATGTATAGACAGGTCAAAGGTCAGGCATACACCCGCAGAGAGTATATGGGCGGTGTGCCGAACAACAGGATATCACAGTACGACATGGGCAGTTCCGCGGAATTCCCGATCGTTCTTACGCTTAAAGTAGAGAACCGTGTGCAGGTAAGGCACACTGCATTGGAGGCCGGACGCATAGCCGCCAACAGAGTGATGAGCAAAAGGGCAGGCGCAGCGAATTATCACCTGAAAGTTCGGGCGTACCCGCACATCGTCCTCAGAGAGAACAAGTTGGCCACCGGCGCCGGGGCGGACCGTGTGTCATCCGGGATGAGGAACGCATTCGGAAAGAATGTCGGTACCGCTGCAAGGATGGATCACGATCAGGCAATAATGACAATAAGCTGTGGGCCTGCGCACTTCGCACTTGCCAAGGAGGCACTGTGGAAGGCGTCCATGAAATACCCTACCCCTTGCTACGTTGATATCGAGAAAGGCAAGGAACTGGTAGCGTAACCATGTTGGATCTGCACCTGGACGATATTACCGAATGGGTGCGCCTCAGGAAACTGTCATCGGTCGCAGTGCAACTGCCGGAGGGGCTCAAGATAAGAGCGACGGAGATCGCCGACCATTTATCCTCCAAGGCAGATGTTTCGGTGATCATACTCGGGGATCCATGCTACGGCGCCTGCGATCTGAACATCAATTATAAAAAGGTGGCCGAGGGCCTCGTCCACATAGGGCACTCGCCCATGCCGTCGCTGACGCAGGACGATAACATACTGTTCATCGAAAGATTATCGCATACGGAAATCAGGGAAGGGATGGCGAAGATCGCCGACCTCCTTCCGGAAAGGATAGGGCTGCTGTCCACAGTGCAATATGTCAGCACATTCAGTGATGCGAAAGAGGTATTGGAAAGCTTCGGGAAGAAAGTGTTCATCGGGAACGGGGACGGCCGGATAAAATATGCAGGACAGGTGTTGGGATGCAATTGCAGCGCAGCGACCGCCATCGCTGACCGGGTGGACTGCTTCCTGTACATCGGCGAAGGGGAATTCCATCCGCTGGCGGCAGCCTTCGGCGTCGGGAAGGAAATAATGGTGTTCGATCCGCTGACCTATGAGCTGCGGTCCGTGAATGAGACAAGGGACCGTCTGCTCAGGAGGCGGTTTGCGATGATAGAGAGTGCAAAGGAAGCCGCATCATTTTTGATCATAGTTTCGTCAAAGGTCGGGCAGAGGAGGGATGCCGTCGCCGATGACCTGATAAAAAAGATCACATCCAAGGGAAAAAAGGCTTACAAGGTGATGATCGAGGAAATCAACCCGGATGCGCTTCTTGCATACCGCGTGGACGCATACATCAGCACCGCATGCCCGAGGCTGGCGATGGATGATTCCGTGAGGTACGGAAAACCGATGCTCACACCTCCGGAAGCGGAAGCGGCCCTCGGCATGCGCGAATGGGACAACTATGTGTTCGATTCGATATGATGCCCAAAGTTAAAAACGACCATATCATACGGTGACCCAATGTTCACATACGAAAACCTTCTGAAGGACATGCCGAAAAATGTCACAGTAGGCATAGGAAGAGGCTCCGACAAGGGGAACGTAGAGATGAGCGCATCCGCATTCGATAATGTCATCATATACGATGACCCAGATGCTCTTCTGAACGACCTGCGGAACGGAAAGATAGATGCTGCCGTCCGCGGCGATATGTCATCCTCGAAACTCATGCCGCTGATCCGCGACATATTCAGGATAGACGAGATAGAGCGCTCAGTGATCGTAGAGCCGGTGGGAAAGAGGATGATATTCGTGGCTCCCGTGGGGATAGACGAAGGATCGACCGTACAACAGAAATATGATATCGCTGTAAAGAACGTCAACCTCATGCGGCGTATCGGGATGGGCGAGAGGATAGCGGTCATGTCCGGCGGCAGGGCCGATGATAAAGGGCGAAGCGCAGCGGTGGACAGAACGATAGACGAGGCGCTCGAACTCGTTGATATGCTCTCATCGGACGGTTACGATGCATATCACGCCGAGATACTGATCGAATCGGCCGCCGACGAGGCAGACCTCCTGATAGCACCGGACGGCATAACAGGGAACATAATATTCCGGACGCTGCATTTTCTCGGGAACGCGAAAGCGTTGGGTGCGCCTGTGCTAAATATTAATAAAGTATTCGTGGACACATCCCGCGTGAAAACCGACTACAGGGATTCGATAGCTCTTGCGATGAGGCTTACAAGGTGATCGAATGATGATAGAGATCGACGGCGCACACTCAGGCATCCGTTTTTCGGCATGCCATTTCATCCCGGGCCATGAGAAATGCTCAAAGCTGCACGGCCATTCGTACATAGTACGTGCACGTCTCGAAGGGGACATAGGAGCATCAGGGATGATAATGGACTTTGTGGACATCAAAAGATCATTGAAAAAGCTGGCCGAGGAGATGGACCACAAGACCCTGCTTCCCCGAAATACCGACAATGTGCGCGTCACCGTATCAGAGAAGGAGGCAGAGGTGCTGACATGCGGGAAACGCTACGTATTCCCGAGAGAGGACGTCCTGATACTGGACATCGACGTGACAACGGCAGAGGAGATGAGCAGGCTGATGGCCATGAAACTTATGGCATCGGTGATATTCCCGAAGAATGTGAAAAGGCTGTGGATCGGTCTGGACGAGGAAAGAGGACAGACCGCATGGTACTCGGAAGCGCTGTGATACGATGCCGAAGGCGATAGTTCTGTTATCGGGGGGGTTAGACTCGGCGGTCACGCTCGCTCTTTCCGTATCCCACGGAAATGAGACGGTCGCCCTCAGCTTCAGGTACGGACAGAGGCACGCAAGGGAATTGGATTCGGCGAAGGATATCGCGAAGCATTACGACACTGAACATTTTATTGTGGATATCGATCTGTCAGCGTTCCGATCATCATTGATAGGCAACACCGGCAAGGTTGAGAAGGACCGTGAGAACATAGGTGGCGATATACCGCCGACGTATGTTCCGGCAAGGAACATAATAATGATGAGCATCGCCGCAGGACTGTGCGAATCGGAGGGTGCCGACAGGATATACATAGGCGCCAACTCCGTTGATTATTCGGGCTATCCGGACTGCAGGGAGGAGTTCTTCATGTCTTTCGGGGAAATGTTGAGGAAGGGCACGAAAGCGGGAGCGGAAGGACATCCTATAAGAATCGAGACGCCGATACTGAACATGTCCAAATCAGAGATAATAGGACTCGGTAAACGCATGAACGTGCCGATGCATCTCACATGGTCATGTTACAGCGGCGGCAAAAAGGCATGCGGCCGCTGCGATTCATGCATATTGAGGCTGAAAGGGTTCAGGGACGCGGGATACAGGGATGAGGCGGAGTACGAATGAAGATATGCGAGATGTTCAGATCGATCCAGGGGGAAGGCGTGATGATCGGAACGGTGACGCACTTCATCCGCTCGGCGGGTTGCAATCTTTCATGCTCGTGGTGCGATACCGCATATTCACGCACCGGCGGCGAGGAGATGTCCGTGGAGGAGATAACGGACCGCGTGAAGGATGATAAGAACATATGCGTCACCGGAGGTGAACCGATGCTGCAGGACGATGCGTATGATCTTCTCAACGCCCTGATCAGCGAAGGGAAGAAGATCGTCCTTGAGACCAACGGGTCCGTTGACATATCAAAGGTGCCGGCACACAGGAACCTGATAATAAGCATGGACATAAAATGTCCATCATCAGGCATGAGCGACAGTATGCTCATCTCCAATCTGTCATATCTTAAGGGGACGGATCAGCTGAAGTTCATAATCGCCGACGGTTCCGATCTTGAGTATGCGGCGTCATTCATAGAGGCGCATGATATCGGATGCAGTATAATCTTCAGCCCGCTCGGCGGCATGGACATCGAGCCGCTGGCGGAAGAGGTGATGGAGAGGGGACTGGACGTCCGGGTGCTGCCGCAACTGCATAAGATGATCTGGGGCAACAAGAGAGGGGTCTGAACCGGCCCTCTTTTCCAAATCATTTAGGGACCATTTCCTAACTTTTCAAACCTATCAGTTGAATATGGCCCATAGTGAGGCGGCGCTCCTAACAGATATGAGCAACATATCATACGATGTTCATTAGAAGGTCCATACAATTTTTATCAATAAACAGTGTTATCACAACGCGATGAGGAACTGGCCGCATCATTGCGATGACAACGGAACAAGGAAATGGAAGAAGACGTGGACGTATCGATTCAACGGGACCGAGATAATTGTGATGAGTACTCCAGCCAGCGGCTGTGCGCTATATGTCAACGGAAAGTTACAGGATAAAGGGTACCCGTCCAGTATGGGTTTTGATATGGGCCATCTTCACGGAAGGTCAGATGGCGGCGAAGAGATAAAGGCCAAGGTATACGTCGTTCTGATAGCCAGGTGCTCTCTGTTCGTCAACGATGAAGAGATAGAGCCGCAGAGCATCGTGCGGTCAATGGGACGGATTTGTTCGTCTTCATACCGCAACGGATGATCTGGTCGTACGTTTTAATGTCCGGAGCCTCATCATTCGAATTTCTTCATCCTTTCTAAACGATTCTTAACCCTTATGACGCATTCCTCAACGGTACCGTCCTCATCATATGATACGGTTATCCCGGCTGCGGTCAGCTTATTGTATCCGTGCGGCCCGATGCCTCCCGTTATGACCACACCGACCCCCATTCCTGCTATCATGTCCGCAACTTTCACGCCCGCACCCTCGGCCCTCGCAAATTCGTTCTTCACGGAAG
>JAITWO010000018.1 GCA_031285205.1 Methanomassiliicoccaceae archaeon
GCATAACCGATCAGCGCGATCAATGCACCTGCCGCAAACTTGCCGGTACCTATCAGCGCGCCGGCAATCAGTGAAACAATTACGATCATTGCGATCGCGGCCCACTGCACTTCGGCATCTGTACCATCGCCCCCGTCCCCGCCGCCTCCGTTGCCGGAAGCTTCCCAGCCGGCTATCAGGATCGTGTCCGCCGTGATCGGTGCCGCAAAGTTGAACTCTGACATCCCTCCGGCCTTGTACCATCCGAGGAAGTCATAGCCGTCCCTGATCGGATCCGCAGGGCGCGCAACCGTGCCGCCGTTTATGACGGTCTCCGAGAATGATGTTCCGTGATCTATGACGAAGGTTACCGTGTGCGTTATGATGCCGGGGCCTTCGGCCTTCCATCCTGCTATGAGGGTCGTGTCCGCCGTGATCGGCGTACCGAAATCGAAAGTAACGGTATCGCCAACGGCGAACCATCCCAAGAACTCGTAACCGTCCATTGTCGGATCGTAGGGCTTTGACACGGTGCCTCCGTCTATGATCGTCTCGCTGAACGATGTTTCGTGATCGACAACGAAAGTTACCGTGTGCGTTTCAACGGAACCGTCATCAATTGCCCAGCCTGCATAAATGTTAATTCCGGTCTGCGTTATTATCGTCGAAAAATCGAAAAGCGTCAGGACATCGCCTATATTTGTCGGGACATTATACCATCCAAGAAACAAATATCCGGCCATTTCCGGATCGGGAGGCGGTGTAATTGTGCTGCCCGCCTCTATATTTGCTATATCAATTATTTTTCCTCTATCTTCCCAGAAATATACAAAATACTGTTCCGGCAATATAGGGGCATCTTGCCTTAATGTCGGATAGCCTCCATTTATTGCGGGATCTATATCCCAAATTTTGAAGAAATCCCAACCTCTGAATACTTTTAGTTCATAAGTATCACTATAAAATTCAACCGATCCTGTGTAATATATGGAATTTCCGCTCTGGGCATCCGCAAGGGTCGGCTGCATGTCTGCTTGGGATGCAAGCCGCGTGACTTGATAGGACCCATTTTTAGAAGGCATCCAAACATAATAACTTGGTTCAGGTTCATTTCCGCCTATTGCCGTCGCAGTGCCTTCGAGGGCGAAGCAATTTATGGCCGTTGTATTTGGTGCGCCGAAAATTCCGCCCTTATATATGCCCGCTGTTGTGCTGATTGTTATTGTCCCGATGCTATAACAATTCACTGCGGGAACGTTTGCATTTGATGCATTACCGATGATCCCGCCCGCATATACGATCGCTCCGTTGTTCCCGCTAACATATATCGCTCCTGTGTTGTAGCAATTTTGCACACCTTTAAAAGATTCCAGGCGGCCAGTAATTCCTCCTGCATAGTTGATGATCGTCCCTAATGATGCGGCACTGCTTACATTAACCGATCCGTGGTTGGATGAGTTGTGTATCGAGCCGGTCGTTACTCCTTGTATGCCTCCCGTATAATTATTTGCGCTTGGATCAGTGGCCAAAATGTTGCCTTCGTTCCTGCATCTGAGGATCGTTGCCGAAGAAGTGCCTGATATTCCGCCTGTGTATCCGCCCTTTACTTCTATGTCGCCGTAATTGATGCAATCCGATATTGTGCCGCCCGTCATTGTGCCTACGATGCCGCCGGTGTTCGTCTGGTTGTTCGGCCCTGCCCTGTTGGTTATGTTGCCGTAATTTTTGCATCCGCTTATGATCGAATTGCCGGATACCACTGCTGCTATACCTCCGGCTTTTGCGCTGCCTATTGCATCCGGTTTCAATGTACCATAGAATATGCAGTTAGTGATTGTGGTATCAACGGCAGTTGTAACTATCCCTCCCAATGCATTTATTTCAATATTCAATTCAGCGTTCTCAACGATTATTTCAATGAGTTTTGCGCCCTTTGTGTATGAGAATAATGGTGCCCAAATGCCGCCTATTTTCTTCGAATTTCCGTTATATGTCCCGGTAAAAGGCTCTGTTGATGTGCCGATCCCGTAGTTTGCTGTCCCGGAAGCGTATATGTCTTCAACCTGATTATACCACGCGCCCAAAGACCATATAATGCCGCTTCCGGCTGGATATTCAACGCCCGTTCCTATTCTCAGAAAGTCGCTCATGTCATAAACAGGTATCTGGACCCTCTCGTCCGCGCCGAGCGTATCGTCAATTGTGTATGCATGTGCATAAGCATCCTCCGGATCGCCGCCGGACTGTATGATCGGCAATAGTGCCGTTGCAAGGAACAAGGCGGCGGCCATGCAGACCAGGGCGGCGGCCTTCTTTGAACTGTGATTTTTCATGTTTACACCGTGTATGAATTTTATTGCCGGCAAGAAAAATAAAGGCGGGGTGTTCCCCCGCCGCGAAAGCGTTTACGCTTTGATCGCCGTTATGTCACCGCCAAATATCAGCGCAGCGATGAACATGACGATCATGAACAGGAATGCGATGAAATTGGACGGAAAACGGTAAACCCAAGCCAATGCGCCTATCACCGCGGTCCCGCCGACCAGGAAGACGAACGTCCAGCCCCCGTGGGCATTCAGGAACTCCACGAGTCCCGAATACCAACCCATCTCGAACCAATATCCGAGAAAGAGGGCGAGAAGTGCGACAACGATCACGCCGATCGCGATGAACTTGCGCTGAGCCAATATTGCTCTTGCTACCATTTTTCTCACCTCTGCCCGATTATTTGCTCATGTTCTCAAGAGATCAGGCATTACCGGATTATCGGCGATTAGGCGCATATTAACCGAAGAAAGACAATCTTTAGAAAAAACAGCGGTCCTTTAAATATTCGGTTCAATTTCTTTTATCTTCGACAGGATCTTCCGGATCTCGTCCGGGTCCCTGGTCTTTATGATCGTCAATTGGTCCTCCTTGCATAAATCATTTACGAGGACCGCCCATATCTTCCATCCCGCCTCCACCGATTCGATTATCTTGTATCCCTTCAGTCGGATCTTCCACAGCTGTTTGCGTGAGTTGCCGCAGACCTTGATGTACACCCGCTTGGCGTCGATGGTGGTCTGAACGATATTGCCGGACAGATCATGCTGTTGCATCATAGATGTGCTCCTTCAGATCTGTCTGATTGACGGTGGGCCTGATCTTTATGCGTCTGCCGTCGGAAGGATCGTAGTTCGTCCAAAGGACCTCACGCCGCTCGGCGTGGTTCTCGCATGTCCTGTTGACAGGGCCGACGTGCTTCAGCCATCCGGAATAAATCGTATCATAAAGCGGCGAATCGTATCCCGATATCGCCGCCCGTCCCTCGATGCCGTTCAAGATTGTTGAGAGGGTGCGGTGATACAGGTCGCCGACCTCCACATCATAATCTTTTGATGATTTCCGAACCGTCGTAAGATATGGAGGGTCGCAGTAGAACAGGGTGCCCGGCCCGTCGTATTTCCTTATGAGGTCAATGCCGTCCATCTTCTCGATCTGCACCGTTTTCATGCGGTTCGCGACATCGCTTAGATTTTCGACGGCGGAAAGATAACGCGATATCCGATCAGGTATGCCTCGCCGCAGCTCTTTGTGCGACGTTGTGAAATAACAGTGCTGCTCGGAGGTCCTTCCGGCGTACGCCGTCGATGCCCGCAAAAAGAACAGCCTTGCCCGTTCTGTCGGATCTTCAATCTTCCGAGCATATTTTGATGTCTCGAACTCTTCTCTTGAGTACGGCGTTAAGTCTAACAGCCTGATGAAATTGTCGAGATCATTACGCAGCACCATGAAGAAATTGACAAGATCCCCGTTCATATCGTTGTACGTCTCGATCGGGGACGGATCACGTGAAAGCATCACAGCCGCCCCGCCGCCGAACGGCTCAACATAGCAATGCGCATCGGTGGGGAGCAGCGGCGCAAGGAACTTCAGGTGCCGCGCCTTAGATCCGAACCATGAGAAAGGCGGCCTTGTCATTTATGCTCCTTTGCGCATTCCGGGCAATAGTCTTCCTCGCCCTTTTCTATCCATCCTTCCTCGATGGCCTCCTTCGTCAGCCATGCCCGGAAGAACGGCTTTTTGTCGGTGGTCTCCCATTCCGCGCCGTGCGATCTCGATGCTTGGCAACCGTCGCAGTGCACTGTGATCTTTTTAGGCATATCCTCACACCCCGAACCACATGCATGCGCCGACGATCGCAAGGCCGGCGAGGGCCGCGCCGGTGATCCATTTCATAAACCATATGAAAAGGCAGTGAATGCCGTCCAACATCTCAACCGATATGCGGTCCGCTGACATCGCTCATCCCCCCTTCTCGTCGAACTTGGTGGCCATCATATCGGCCACATGCGTCCAGAACACGTTCGGATACTTTTTGATCGCGGCATCGAATCCTTTCCATGCCTCGCTTGTTGTGCCTGCATCCTGGGTGTACGGCCCCATATGCCACCGGATGCAGTATTCCTCTTCTTCTGTCAGCTGAGTGATTCTCTTGATCATTTCCGCTGAAAGAAGACCGTGCTCCTTCGGGTGTTCGGGGTTCCACCTGTAGCCTTCCTCCGTTTTGATATATGCGCCGATCTTGCAGATGTCATGTGTCCATCCAATGATATTTATCGATTCGCCGGAGCTCCACTCAAGGTCAAGCTGCTTTGTGAGGATGTTCAGATTTTTCACCACATTCCGCGAATGACGCAAAAGTCCGCCGGGGTGTGCGCCGTGGTATTTCGTCGATGCCGGCTCATCGTCAAAAGCGGTTGACGCAAGATAACGTTTTACGAAATCGAACCTTGTCATACTATCGCCTTCTTCGACGGTTCCCACGGGCGATGTTTCGGCACCGAGCAGAACATCCGGAAGTTACGCTCGACAAGATCGATGTAGTCGTTCCTGTACGGCTCCAACTTCCTCCTTTTTGCGATCGCATCGAGGCCCGCGGCAAGCTGATCCGCGGCGTTCCATGTCTGCTTGTACAGCTTCAGCGCATCCTGGTAAGCGGCTTCATACATTGCTTTCGTACCCCCTGACAACGTAGGCGTTCGCCTTCCGCCCGGTATCGTAATTCACCTTGGTCCCGGATACCACGATCTCCCCGGACCGGGTAAGCTCCGACAGCCGCGGCGTCACGGTGCTTTCCTGTACTTTTACACCTCTTTTGCGCATGATCGCCGTAAGCCGCTTTGCCGTTTGGTTGGGAAACTCGCGGACAAAATCGAGGACGACGTCCTGCCGGTGCTCCAGATCTATGTGTTGGAAAGCATCGACGGAATTGAGGTTGATGACGCGCCCGTTCTTGATGATCGTGGATGTCATGGGCTTGCCCCCCGGGCCGCCGGCCACCATTCGACCATGTAGAACGCGCCGGGGATGTCGATATGCATGCCGTAATTCTGTTCGAAAAACTGCATCATATCGCGCCACGAGTGCCCGAAGCCCTCCATGTAAACGATATTCGGTTCCGCTGTCCGGATGAACTCCCTCAGCGGCATCTCGATGACGGTGAGCTTCTTCAGATCGCGGAACCCGAGCAGCCTGCAATCCGGAGTTCTCTGCTTCCAATAAAGCTGAAGCTTTCCGCTGCGGACGATCTGCTCCTCTTTCTTCAGATTCCTTGCACGGATCGTTGACAATTTCAGGTTTGCGGGGATAAGCCATTCCGCAGGCCCGAAGGTGAAGTTCATGGCGACCATCACATTCCCTCCGGCGCCGGAAGCGAATATGTTCGTTCCATTATTCTTTTGTGAATTCTGTCTGTTCCGACCTCGATTATTTTGCCGGTTAATACAAGTCTGCGCAGGATCCGGGTGAACTGGGTATCTGAGATGTTGTGGGCGGACCTGATCTTACATGTCTTATAATACAGTTCTCTGCCGGTGCTCGGGTCTGAACTCAGTTGCCTGATCACACTTTCAGATGTTTTTTCTGCTATGGATATCACATTCATAAGATATTCCCTCCGCACGCCCTGGAGAGGCCTAGCGGCGTGAGCATCCACACCACCCACCCTTTGTGGGAGCACACCGGCGGATCAGTCGCAACGTGATTGTTCGCCTTCAGGTTCCGGAGGACCTGCCTGACGGTCATCGCATCGTACGGCACGATGCGGGCGATCTGCATGGTGGTCTTTGCATCGCCGATCAGCGTGCTGAGGATCTTGATGATCCGAAGCTCCCTTTCTGCCCGGGACAGCACGAGGCGGGCACCGCCGCCGCGGCTTCCTGTCATGCCGCACACTCCGTCGGGGCCATCGAAAATGTGTATCTGATCCGGTTGTTCAGCAGGTACGGATCGCTCTTCATCAGGATGCCGTCCCTGACCATGCGGTGAAGCCATGCGCAGAATATTTTGTGCTCGGGGCAGTGTGACTTTCGCGGATCGCAGATCCTGTCGTACAGTTCTTCGCTGTTCTTCGGCCCCGATCTAAGCTCCTTGAGGATGCTTTTCCTGTAGTGTTCGATCACTTTGCTCATGCGCGCGCCCTCCAGGTCGTTCTCGGGTTGACGTAATCGAGCCGTGCGAAGAAAGGGTCGCCGCGGAGCTGCGCGCATCCAACGCATCCCGTTTCCAGGATCGTCTTTTTGTTGGCCTTGCACAAAAAATTCGGCTTATTGGCGCATTCGATGAGCTTTTCAGGCTCGCTGATCGTCATCATGGCCCGCCCACGTCGGTCAGTCCGTTCAGCCTTTCGTACTCGCTAACCCATGGAATAAAGTCAAACGCTTCAAAATCGGGTACATCCAGTGGGGTTTTGGTGGGCTCAGCCGGATTTGAACCGGCGATCTCTTCCATGTCAAGGAAACGTCATAACCCCTAGACCATGAGCCCGGTGAGGCGATGATATGTTTCTTCTTCTTATATCTTTTTGTGACCTGCATATCTGCCGCACGGTGCATGCGGAACGTCCGGCATCCACAACGGCCGTTTAACGAAAGATATTAAATGAGAGGATAAGATAGCATGGGCATGCCTGAATTGAAACTGTTCACGAAGGACAACTGCGGGAAGTGCGAGCACGTGAAAGAAAGGATGCCGAAAGGCCTGAAGGTAAAGATCATAAACGCGGACACGATCGACGGGCTGGCGGAGGCCGCCTATTACGAGATAGTCGAAAAGACGTTCCCTGTGCTTGTCGCTGACGAAGAGGTCATATGCGGCGCCCTTCCGATACTAGAGAAGCTGAACGCGATCGCGGGACACAAATGACGATAACGATAGGTATCGAGGGCACGGCGCATACACTGGGCGTAGGCATCACGGACGAAAGATGCAATGTTCTTGCCAATGTGATAGAGATGTACAGGCCGCCCGAGGGAGGCCTGCATCCCAGAGAGGCGGCGAATCATCATACCGATATCGTCGCCTCCGCCATATCCAAAGCACTGTCGGAAGCGAAGATGTCGCTGAATGACATAAATGTGGTGGCGTTCTCGAAGGGCCCGGGGCTGGGTCCGTGCCTGAGGGTTGCAGCGACGGCCGCAAGGGCGTTATCCGTACGTCTCAACATACCCATAATGGGGGTCAATCATTGCGTTGCGCATGTGGAGATAGGGAATGCGACCACCGGCTGCACCGATCCGGTGTTGCTGTACGCATCCGGCGGCAATACGCAGATAATAGCGTTCGCCAACGGCAAGTACAGGATATTCGGGGAAACGCTGGACATCGGGATAGGGAACATGCTCGATAAGCTGGGAAGGGAACTGGGCCTCGGATATTACGCAGGCCCGACGATAGAGAAGCTGGCGAGGGACGGCACGAAGTTGCTGGACCTTCCGTACTCGGTGAAGGGGATGGACATGGCGTTTTCGGGGATAATGACCGCCGCCGTCTCACTGAAGAAGAAGGGCCACACATTGGAAGACATAGCATATTCGGTGCAGGAGACCTGCTTCGCGATGCTTGCCGAGGTGACCGAAAGGGCGATGGCCCATATAGGGAAGCATGAGGTGCTGATGGGCGGCGGCGTGGCGCAGAACTCAAGGTTGCGCGGAACGATATCAAAAATGGCAGAGGACCGCGATGCGGAGATGTTCGTCCCGCAGCCGAGGCTGTGCATCGACAACGGCGCGATGATCGCATGGTTGGGACATGTGATGTACGATTCCGGAGTCAGGATGACGATCGACGACACGAAGGTGGACCAAAGGTTCAGGACGGACGAAGTGGACGTCACCTGGCGCTGACCTGTTCGCCGATGATGCGATCGACCTCATCAAGGAACACATTCTCATTGCCGGCAGGGAACCAGGCGCCCGCCGCTATCCTGTGCCCTCCCCCTCCCCCGCCCGCCGCCTTCCCGGCGGAGTTCATGGCCGCGGAAAGATCAACGCCTTTGCTCAGGAGACGGTGGCTGCATCTCGCGGACGCCTTTATCTTATCGTCGGAGGTGTTGTACCCGATCGTGGGTTTATCTGGGTCGCCGATGTAACGCATCGCAATTTCACATAACATGCCCGTGAACCCAGATTCATCTCTGCCGAAGAACTGGATGTTCCTCATTTTTTTCAATTTGTCAGAATCGAGCATGATGGCCGCATCGAGTATTTTTTTACGTGTTTCCTCGTCCAGCGCCGTCGCCTCTGACCAGCATTTCCTGTCCCCAAGCCCTAGGCCGATGCCCACTCCTCCCGCACCGGTCCGCCCGCACGAGTCCAGCATGGATGCGAACCTTTCAGCGTCGATGTTCCAGTCCTTCAGCATGTATCTGACGCTCGCCGCCCCCTCCAGTGTCTCCATGGTGACACCCTGGGCCAAAAGCTTCGCGGCTATCAGCGACGACAATTTCCTCCTTGCGGCATCGCTCATGTCGGATGAGGAAAAGGTCACGTCCATGCCCGCGTCGCCGAGCAGTCCGGTCACGCCGTCCGCGTTCCCGCTGACCCCCCGTATATACGGGTCCGATGAGATGAAAAGAGAACTCATAAGAGGCCCGGGAGGTATCAGTCCGCCTCCCGTTTCTGATATGTAGCCTCTCTTGCTGCCCTCTCTGAACAAATATTCATTTATTCCGGAGAGCCCCTTCTGATGCTGTTTATCCCCCACTATTCCCGCGAACGCCACCTGGACAAGGTCCCAGTTCCCCTTATCATACTGCACAGAGAACATCATCGACAGCGACGCTCCGCATCCCGCGGTCATCCCGTCCATGCCGAAGGAGTGCGGATTGATGTAACGCACCCTCTTCGCCGCAGGATCGCCCTTATGGTGATCCAGAACGACAACATCGGCATCCGCCTTTTCCAGTGCGTCAATGTACGAGACCCCCATGTCCGCCATGATCATGCATCCGGCGCCGCAGTTCATGACCGTTTCGATCGTCTCATCATTCAGCGCAGGGAGCAATGTCACCCTGAACCTCTTACCGGCGCGCATCATCGTCTTCGCCAGGATGATCGCGGCGGATATGCCGTCGGCATCATGATGTGAGAAGATGTGAACGTCATCATGTCCTTTTACAACATTTACGGCAGAAGAGAAATGAAAAAAAAGTTTGGATAGGACGCTCTCGTCCATGGAACACCTTACTTGAGCATGATTTCTGCGGTCTTCAGTGAGTATTTCCAGTCCATCGGAATTATGCCGTTGTCCTTGTAGTAATGTTCCAGTCTGCGGATCTTCGATTCGATCAGCTGCAGCCCCCTCCTATTGGAGTGGTCCCCTTTGTTATCCCTCAGGTGAACGTTCAGCGCGATGGCGCGTCTCATCAGACTTGAGAGGTCCTCGGGTAGCGCAGGCGCTACGCCTTTGATCTTCATTATCTCTGTAACGCATTTCCCTGTCAGCAACTTGACGTCAGGCACCCCGTACTGATCCCTGAGCATCAGCCCGATCCTTGCGGATGTAAGTCCATCCCTGGCCATCTTGACGATGAGGTCCTCTACTTCGGTGGCTTTGAGAGTGACCCATGCCGGGTTCTCCGAGATCATCGGGCGTGTCGAACACGATCTTCCTTTTCTTCTTGCGTGCATTCTTGCCATTGTTGATCCTCCGAATCATCTATTGGCGGCGAGGCTTTCTGCGGTTACCTAATACAAGTATAAAAACTTGATTAAAAGCGTCGGCGTCTCAGCAACCCCTTTTTCCGAGCACGGAGCGCGCCCACTCCAATACCCCGTCATACTCGCGGCGGCCGAACGCAAGGCATTCCGGAAGCTCCGGGAATAATTCCGATGCCATCTCACCGCCCCCGGCCCTTTCTCCCAGTACGGCGGCGCACACCATGCATCCGTTCATGGCGGTCACGGACACAATATCGATGACATATCCGGACTCCTCAAGGTACTCGCGCAACGCAGCATCGGTCACACTCTCGCCATCCTCCATCTTCCCGCCCGGCATCTCCCATCCGCATCTTTCGGAGTTATATACCATCAGGAAACGGGACCCGGAGAATGCGACGGTGTAGACCGTGCTCATATCATCATCTCGACAGCGATCATCGCGTGCGCCTTCTCATATCTTTCCAGCCGAAGTACGTCAACTATCCGCATCCCTCTTTCCGTGAGGCGTTCGCACGCCCTGTCGAATATCCTGTCAGGCCTCGCTGTCACATCCTCCGACCTCGCCTTTATGGAGATCATCCCGCACTTTGCATTGAAATGCTCCATGTTATCAGCGAATATGTCGGCCTGCCCCTTCTGCGCTATATCTTGGTAAACGATCTCAATCTTCCCGACCGCGAACCCGTACCCGGCAGGCGAAGAGGCATCACCGAGTATGGGTATCATGTTCTTACGGGTCTCGCATGTGCGGACAAGGTCCCTGAACGTTCTCTGCGAGAATTCCACGCAGTATATCCTTCCGTCCGCAGCAACGTCAGATATGTGACTTGCCGTTGTACCGCTCGCCGCACCGAGGTACAGGACGCCGCGGTCCTCCCTGAACGGAAAATATGAGCCGCCGAGGCAGAGGTATGCGGCCAGTTTGCTGCGGTAAGGAGACCACTCTCTGTACTCTTTCCCTGAAACGTCCGTCAAACGTTCCCCGTAGACCCTTCTTCCGGGGTCTGCAGACAGCGTCATAAGTTTACCGTCCGAGAACTTCACACGGTCGCCAAGCATGCTCATCATGCAAGTGATGCTCCTCTGATAGATAAAACATCAGCGAATTGATATATACACGCCCGTACCTATTCGCAGCGATGATCAACATACTTAGCGAGATCGCCGAGCACATAAGGAAGGCGATAGGATTGATACCCTGTGCGAAAAGAGGGGAAGAAGTATGCATAGGCATGGACGGCACTCCGACCACACAGATAGACAAGGTGGCGGAGAATGCGGCCCTCAGATACATCCAGGAAAATAACGTTCGCGTGAACGTCCTGAGCGAGGAGATAGGCTTCGTGGACAACGGGGCCGAGGACGTACTGGTCCTGGACCCGATAGACGGCACCACGAACTCTGTGATGGGGGTTCCGATGTACACGGTGTCGATGGCAGTGGGCAAAGGATCGCTGAAAGGGGTGCATACCGCATATGTTGAGAATCTTGTGACCCGGGACAGATACACCGCGGTGAAAGGAAAGGGCGCGCACCTCAACGGAAAGAGGATATACGCGAAAAAGACCTCAGACCCGGAAGGGCTGATGATGATGATATATCTGGGCAACGGCGCCCACCCCGACTCATTCACACTGGCGAAGCATGTGCGTTCATCAAGGGCCTACGGATGCGCGTCCATAGAGATGGCGCTGGTTGCGACGGGCGCGGCCGACGGATTCCTGATGAACGCCGATAACAACCGAAGGTCCATACGCATCATAGACATAGCGGCAAGCTATCTGATCCTAAAAGAGGCGGGCGGAGAGATATACAACCTGGACGGAACGGATTTCGACATGCCGTTCGACCTGGACCACAGGTCGAACTTCATCGCCGTGGCCAATAATGAGGTCTACGACATGGTGATGTCCGGGTCCCACGGCACAAGGCACCGCCACGCGAATAGGTATGGGGTGTATGTGAACATGAGCCTGCCCGTTGCCGTCGATGCCGCAGCGAGGGTGATAAAGGCGCTTGACGGAGAGCATGTGGTCCTTGAGAAAGAGATAGCGGAGCATCTCGGCATGGAAGGATGCCCGATAGGGAAGATGGACGTTGACATACTGGTCACCGTGGGCGGCGACGGCACGATACTGAGGGCGATGCAGAAATGCAACGCATCGATATTCGGTGTGAACGCCGGCGGCGTCGGATTCCTGGCAGAGATACCGGTGGACATGATAGAGGAAGGCATCGCAAGGCTGAGGGACAGGAGATATAGGACCGACGAACGGCTGAAACTGCAGACGGTGTTCAACGGCGAGAAACTTGCGGATGCGGTGAACGAAGCGGTCATACACACAGACTCGATAGCCAAGATAAGGCAGTTCAGGGTGTACATAGACGGCAGCCTCGCCGCCGATCTGAGGGCGGACGGAGTGATAATATCGACGCCCACCGGGTCAACATGCTATGCGATGTCAGTGGGGTCACCGATAATAGATCCGCGCGTCAACGCATTGGTGATGGTCCCGATGGCGGCGTTCAAGTTCGCCGCCAGGCCGATAGTGATGCCCACGTCATCAAAGATAACGGTCGAGCTGGTCATGGACAAAGGCTGCCTTCTGGTCATAGACGGGCAGGAAGAGCACGCAATACCGGGGAGGTCGAAGATAGAGTTCTCCATGTCCTCCGATTACGGAAGGTTCATCAGGTTCGATGATGATTTTTATACAAGAGTGCATGAAAAGCTAGAGAGCGGGCTATGAAGAGGATCCGAGCAATATCATGGGGGCTTATCGACGCAGTGAACGAATCGGCACGGTCCTGTTATCCGCAGGAGTTCCTGTGCCTCACAAGGCAGACGGACGGTGTCGTGGATGAGCTGCTGCTCATCCCCGGGACGATATACGGGGACAGCCACGGATTTCTGAACATGTGGATGTCCCCGATCGATTTCACAATAGCGGGTACGGTGCACTCCCATCCCGGATATTCCAACGAACCGTCGGATGCGGACATAGATTTCTTCAGCTCATGGGGAGGCATCCACATAATAACATGCCAGCCGTATGACAGGAGGAGCTGGAAGGCATACGACTCCAAGGGATGCGAGCGGGATATGGAAATGAGGGATTAACGCATGCACGACATTACTATATCCTTCGCAATGTCCATAAGGCAGTTCATGTAAACGCGGTCACGTGCCTCGGCAACGATCCTCACCTTATTCTCAAAATTCGATATCCTTATAAGATACCAGCCATCCGGCATGCCGACCCT
Source organism: Methanomassiliicoccaceae archaeon (assembly GCA_031285205.1). Taxonomy (GTDB): domain Archaea; phylum Thermoplasmatota; class Thermoplasmata; order Methanomassiliicoccales; family Methanomethylophilaceae; genus Methanomicula. Next base: position 13,230 of record JAITWO010000018.1, read on the forward strand.
CCAACCGTCCGCAGTGACCAGCGATCCGTGTCCGGCCGAAGCTATCTTCTCATCCAGCCTTTTGGCCATATCGACTTTGTCGCCTTTGATCCCGATATCGGCGTTCCCCACAGGGTACGACGGAAGTTCGTCAACGGCCTGCCTGAGGCTGCCTTCGCTGGCGATGACCGCGATGACCGCGGCCGCGTGTGTTCCGTCAGGGCAGAATGAGGAATTGCCGAAGATGAACGTTCCGGAAGGCTCTCCCCCGAGCGGCAGCCCGTTCTTCTTCATAGCTTCCGACAGATGATTGTCGCCGACCCTGGTCCTTATAACATTGCCTTTCACCACTTCGTCGACCGCCATGCTCGTGCTTATCGGAACGGCTATGGAATCCGCCTTGAGATGCGATGCGATCAGTGTTATCAGAGTGTTGCCGCTGAGAAGCCTCCCGCTCTCGTCGACAACGGATATCCTGCTGCCGCTGCCGTCGAACGCTATCCCGATAGAGCCGGGCGATGCGCGCACATGCCTTATCAGATCGCTGTTCGTCCGGCCCAGTTCGGTAGGTCTCCCTGACAGTGGCATGCCGATGTTGGAATTCATCGCCTTCACGTCGGCGCCCATGTCCGCCAGGAGGCGCGGTGCGATAAGTGAGGAAGCATCATTCATGCAATCGATGATCACCGGACAGTCCGCCGTTCCTGCGGAAGATATTACAGACGTGATATGCTCATCGATCCTGGGCCCCTCTTTCTTTATCAGGCCGACGGGATCGGGGACGCCGTCCACGGAGGGAGCGCCAGCTGTGACGATGTCGCGCACCCCATCCATCTGCTTCGGCGAGAACGACGAACCGTCAGCATTGTTCATGCGCACCCACATATGTCCTCCGGAACTCTGCGGGGATATGACCATGACCCCGCAGCCGCCCCTCCCTACGGACAGTATCGATGTGGGCAGCGGACATATGCCGATGTTCGTGACCTCACAGCCCACGGAACATATGCCCGCGGTCAGCGCGTTCATTATCATCAGGCCGCTTTTTCCCGCATCTCTGCTCACAGTCACATTTTTATGAAGCCGGCCGACGGCGCGGCCAACGTTCAGCGCGGCCTCGGGGGTGATATCAACACCCGCGATACCCGCAACGCCCGACACTCCGAATGAGATCATCCCCACTTGATGCAGGTGTCATTTGATAACACTTTCTTCCTGCCGAGAACAGGGAAAGGAGGCCATTCCGTTGTACATCTCCGTTCACGATGGAGGCATCCAAAAACATGCTGGATATGGTCTTAACATGGGAAAGTTATATATACATGAGATATAAATATTGAACCGCGTGCCAAAAGGCGCGAAATGTCAGAGGGATGTAAATGGCAATGGAAAGAATAAGCACGGACAAGGCGAAGCAGATCGCTAAGATAAAGGGGCTTCAGCCCGGTCTTGTGAAGGGTACGCAGGGCGTGCAGTTCACGAAGGGAAAGAACAACCGACTCCAAGTGATCGGCTGGGAAGATTTTGAGAAGGCGCTCGTTACAAGGAAACTCGGAGTTTACGAGAGCGGCGGCTGGCTCAAGATAATGAAGGCATGAGACACCGCAAGGACTCATTCCAAAGAAACCACTTAACGCTCTAATTTATCAAATGCACAATGTTCACCGCATTATTTTCAAGCATTCTTTTTATACAACTACGTAATCTCGCAAAATCACGCAGGGGTTACCGAGCCTGGCCAAAGGTGATAGATTCAGGGTCTATTTCCGTAGGGATTCGAGGGTTCAAATCCCTTCCCCTGCACCAGTTCCCTCCTTCCTGTCACCGACCTCTGAGATCATTGGTTTATATTCATTCCTTCTCAGCGAGCAGATACAAATAACTATTAATGGGCACGGAATACTCAAAGACGGGTGCTGGCTACGGTGTCGAAGAAAGAGAACGGTGTGATTCTGTATCAGGACGACAACGGTATCACGAGAGTATCGGTACGTTTCGCCGATGATGATCTCTGGCTCACGCAGAACCAAATTGCGGAGATATACGATACAACGCAGCAAAACGTCAGTCTGCACATCGACAGTATATTCAAAGATGGAGAGCTGTCCGCCCAGGCAACTCACAAGAAATTCTTGTTGGTTCAAACCGAAGGTAACAGGCAAGTGAGACGTGAGGTCAGCCATTACAACCTCGATGTGATCATCGCAATCGGCTACCGCGTCCAATCGCAGGTCGCCACGCGCTTCCGCCGATGGGCGACCGACCGCCTCCATGAATACATCCAAAAAGGTTTTGCGATGGATGATGAACGCCTGAAGCAGGGCGGATCCCGTTATTTCCGCGAACTTCTGCAGCGCATCCGGGATATAAGGAGCAGTGAACGCAACTTCTATCAGCAGGTCACGGACATCTATTCGACTTCGATAGATTACGATCCCCGTTCCGATATAACGCAGACATTCTTTGCGACCGTTCAGAACAAATTGCATTATGCGGTCCATGAACATACGGCCGCGGAAGTTATACACGACCGTGTCAGTAACGAGAAACCCCTTGTCGGTATGACGAATTTCAAAGGCAATTACATTACGAAGGACGATGTGAAGATAGCGAAGAACTATCTGTCGGAGAACGAACTTCAGCGTCTGAACCTTCTGGTTTCGCAGTTCTTGGACTATGCGGAGTACCAAGCACTGGAGCAGATACCAATGTCCATGAAAGAATGGATAGCGGCGTTGGACAAGCAGATCGACATGCTGAACAAGAAGAAACTTATCGGACCGGGAACGGTATCTCACGCTCAGGCCATAAAAAAAGCGGAGGAAGAATTCGACAAATACCGCGTCCGGGAAATGAGAACTCTCGAAAGTGATTTCGACAAGGCTGTGAAAAGGCTCGCCAAAAAGACGGAAGATGAAGAAAACTGATACCGCTTTTCCGGTACCCGGTGTCGATTTGCGGCGGGATGTAAACCCTGAGATTTCGGTGATAATTATTGAATTTCCACGGAAATTAAAATCTGATAAAAGACGTCTGGCCATGGTATGGGTGCATACCCCTTCCCCTGCACCACCCACACCCAACTAGACAGTCAAATTTTGAAAGTCAATCATTCTGAAAAATCCCCATTAACTTTTTGTTCGCAGTGTCGGAGCGTTTACAGGCGCAGTTGATCTCCGTCGAACAAGCGGCCGATGTTATATTCGCTCGATGCTTGTGTTCGGCTTCAAATGTTCAATAGGCTCATTTTTACATTTTAGGTTCCTAAAAGTGTTGAAATTATTACTATTTCCATGCCCTTTGACTTCTGCCTTCTGCACTAAGCGAAGTGTCCCTTATTGCCATTCCCCCCTCCGGGTTAATGGACATGAGGTCGCTTCGTTGTTGCTACCCGTTCCGAAGGCACAATTATAACAATTAACGAAGATTTTAACGAAATCCGTAACAAAATTGGGAAAAACCTTGTAATAACCCGAGTATGACACTTAGAGCGACCGGGCGATCGTAAACGGTTGATGTTTTTTCAGATCACTGCGGAGGGCTGGCGAAGAAGTATAAGCGGCCTTTCGATATTTATCATCGCCAAAC
>JAITWO010000049.1 GCA_031285205.1 Methanomassiliicoccaceae archaeon
GCTACAGAAAGAAGCATTCCCTCTGATCCGTTACCGCATCGGGGACATCAGCGCCCTGGAATGGGAGAAGTGCGCATGCGGGAGGACACATCCGCGGCTGCAGAGGCTTACCGGAAGGACCGATGACATGTTGATAATCCGCGGGATAAACGTATTCCCGTCGCAGATAGAGGATGTGATCGGAGAGATGTCATTCCTCACCCCGTTCTATCACATAACGGTGGACGCCGTTAACTACATGGACTCCATAACAGTTGAGGTTGAGATAGCCGATCATGCATTGACCGACGATATGATAAAACTGGAGAAGATGAAGAAGGAATTCGACCGCCGGTTGAAGGATGTGCTGAACATAAAGGCAGAGATTAAATTAGCGCTTCCCGGATCCATGCCGCGCACCGAAGGAAAAGCTAAACATGTCACCGACCTGAGGACATACGAGTGAACGCCGGCACTCAGAACAACATCATCTGCACCGCCTCCGGATATCTCGTTCTTTGACCATGCAACCGGCATGTTATCAGACGCCTTGATACAGTGCCGGTTCAGCAACAGAATGGATCCGGGGGAGGAACCCGGAATGATCAAAAATGGAAGTAAAAGAGGCTTACGCCTCTGTTTTTGCTGTTTTCGGCTCTGCCTGTTTGTCGTCCTGTTTCACCGGTTCGGCGTCTGCGTCATCTTTGTTCGCAGGTCTGAGGAAAAGAACGATTATCATGGCTATCACCGATAGTGGCAACGCGACGATCATCGGGTCCACGAAGACCAGCGGATTGCTCATGTCGAGCAACAGCGGCGTCTTGATGGTGGATGCGGTGCTGTAGTTGATGAACAGCGCCCAGAACAGCCATGATATCGACCCGACGAGGATGCTCAGCTTTGCGGCCAGTGCGTTGGGCTTCTTCGTGTACACCGCATGAGTGTACGTCGGCAGCAATGCCGCCGCCGTGAGGCCCATGAATATGGCCGTCGCCTTTGCTATGATGCCGCTCTGTGCGAACCCAGGCACGTAGTAGAAGGCATACGTCAGTATCACCACGACGATCATCATTATCACCGTTGCGATGCGGGTGACCTTGAGGGTCGACTTCCTGCTTTCTTCCCTTGCCGCCTTTGCTTCCGCCTTAGCGGCCGCCTTTGCCTTCTTCCTTTCCACCTCTGACCAAAGGTCATGCCCTGCTGCCGCGCCCATCGTGTGCAGCAATGCACTTATCGTTGATATGGCGGCGCACAGTATGCCTAGTGTGAACAGTATGATGAACAGCTCGCCCATGATCCCCATGTCCCCGAAGATCGTGTTCACGAAGAGCGGTATGACACGGTCCACGGCGCCCGCGGCCTGAAGTGCGTTCTTTCCCATCTCACCGACGAAGTACAGGTTGGTCAGCGCACCGACAGTGTATGCCGCACCCACGATCACCAGCATGAATATCCCGCCGATCGCCAAAGACCTGTTCAATGTCTTCGTGTCCTTTGCGGTCATGAACCTTGCCGCAAGCTGAGGCTGCGCCAGTGCTCCGATGCCTACGCCCATGAGTATCGTTGAAACGAAGTATATCCCTGCGTTCGACCCGATGTCCGGGAAGATCGTCCATCCCTGCGTCCCCTGCATCGTCGGTGACGTGGATGCCTGATGGCCGTTCGTTGCCCACAGGTCTGTAAGGGCGGAATGTATCCCCGTGATGCCTCCGTGGTCCGCACTGAGCACAAAGTAGGTCACCAACAGTATGACGAACATCCCTGCGAACATCAGTGCCGCCTGCAATGCGTCATTGTACATCACCGCGATTATGCCTCCGTACACCACGTACAGCAATATCACGACCGCCAGCACCAATATTATCATGTTCCTGTCGACGCCTATGCCCATCGTGTCCAGGAAGCTCACTCCGCCTGTCATCACCGCAGCGCAGTATATCGGCATTCCAACGATGACGATTATCGCTGTCATGACCCTTATGAATGGCGATCTGAACCTCTTTCCGAGGAAGTCTGCGAATGTCAGAGCACCAAGCTTCACGTTGAGACGCCTTGTGCGCTTACCGAATATGATGAACGCGATTATCAGTCCGACGAACAGGTTCAGGAATACAAGCCACACCATAGACATCCCGTATAACGATGCCACACCGCCGAATCCGACGATGGCGGATGTGCTCAGGAACGTGGCACCGTATGCTAGGCCGATCAGTATCGGGTTGGACTTGTTGCGTCCCAAAAGGAAATTGTCCTTGTTCTTCGTGTGCTTGTGGCCATACCAGCCGAGGAAGAGTGTCAACGCAATGAATGCGCCCAGCAGTCCTGTGAACAATGCTACGTTCACCATGTTCAATCGACCTCGTCACGTTTCAGCCAAGCGTATATGCAGCAGAATATTACGGATGCGAAACATCCTACGTATCCCAGCCATACCAAGGGATCAGGAATTCCTAACATTTTTTTCTCACCTTATGTCACATGCTAACTCGTAGCATGTTAACTTGTGGCACGGCTATGGCCTCAATGGATATAAATATAGCGCATACCGGGCCGTAAAAATCTATCGGGCATCATCTGATATGTGATCCCAAAGCATCGCGGCGTGCATAGCAAAGGTTCTAAGAAATTTACAAAGATGATCGCGCAGGCCCGGAAGAACCTGGATGTGCATGGTATAACGGAACATTACAGACGAAAAATAAGCGCCGCATTTTTTTAAAACTGACAAGATATTAAATATGCTTTCAACGTAACGGGTGAACGCTAGGCTTGACCGGGATGTTTGGCGTATCCTTCTACACCGAAACCGTCAATATGCGGGGGTGACAGCAGGGGACGGCGTTCACGGATCTCTCAGGCCCACAAAGTGACTATGAGGCCCTGTCTTGCGGGGCCGGCGTCTGTACACCGGACATCCGGAGGGATGTCGCGGATACACTTATCGCGGGAACCGGGCCAGGCCCTGACGGGAGCAGCCTTACCGTGAACTACCGACGCTCGCGAGGTAGCGGGGCTGAGGATCAATGTGGTAAACCTGCGGGTTGAAGTGGCGTCTACCCCTGTGGCCTAGCTCTCTTCCGGTTCGTGCATATCTTGCGCATCCGGGAGACAGCGTTGG
>JAITWO010000016.1 GCA_031285205.1 Methanomassiliicoccaceae archaeon
CACGCTTAAGACGGAAGGCGTTTCGCCATCGCCGAAACCCGGGAATAAAGAAGCTATCTGGGTCAACAGGCCGGAGCTTTCCACCGCCCCCATGATGACGAACAGGCCGATGAAGAAGAAAAGAATGCGCCAATCTATCTTCTTTGCAACCCAGACGATATTTTTCGGGGACCTGGTCATTACGACGATAAGTGCCAGGATTCCGGCCGCCAATGCAATGGTCCCGGTGGGGACGTTGATCATGCTTGAGAGGATGAACCCTGCCAATGCGCCGAGCATTATTATCACGACCGCCCAGAGTCTGTGTCGGTCGATCGTCATCATATCATCCTTCGGCGGAACGACGGTGTCCGAGACAAGTTTCTTTCTGAACATTGCGTATATCATCAGGAATGCGATGGGCAGGCAGGCAAGGGAAATAGGAAGCGCATGGGCTGCGAACTGAATGAAGGACAGCCCCGCTTCCGATGCGATATAGGCGTTCTGCGGGTTCCCGACGGATGTGGCAAGGCTTCCGATATTCGCGGAGAACATAACGCCGATCAGATAAGGGATGGGATTAGAATTCGTGCTTCTGCAGCACCTTATGACTATCGGTGTGAATATCAGGACGATCGCATCGTTCAATGCAATAGCCGAAAGCACAGCGCAGATGATCATGACATAAGCAAGCAGCCTCACTTTGCTGTGCGAGTGTCTGATCAACACATTTGATACGATGAGGAAGAACCCCGAGAACTCAAGGCCCGCCACGAGCATCATCATTCCAAGCAAAAGAAAGAGCACGTTGAAATGTATGAGCTCCGGGACGGCGGTGAGCGGAACGATCCCGAATAAGATCACCAGTGCCCCGCCGAGCAAAGCAGCGAGACCGCGGTTTATTCTGAGCTTTGGAATATTCCCCGCCGAGATGAGGGCATAGGTAAAGATGAAGATCGCTGCGGTAACCAATAGTGTGTCCAATTGAGTGCCTATTTCAGTAAACACGACTCAGACGATTAACTTTTCCAAGAAGCGGCGTATACCGGCGAGGATCCTCCGGAGACACAAAGTCAGATGCCGGCATCGATATTCTTCTTCCCAAGGCGTATCTTTGATGCGATATCCTTTGCGTCGCGCGTACTCAGCATCGCCCACGCGATGGCTGACATGATTACCGCGCCGATGAGGTCCGCCGTCAGGTTGCCCATGGTGTGCAGCGTGCCGTATGACATATAATCCACACCTGTGAGTATGCCGGTCATCCCCTCCATGATCTCCCAGATGGCGCCGAAGCTGAGGGCTGCTATGAGCAGCACAGCGATCAGCCCGCCTCTTGATCCGAAGGTGACGTGCGGCGGGGAATGGGTCTGCATCAAGCATAATGCCATGAAAATTATCGCCGCGATAACCATGGAAGAGATGACGTGCGTGAAATCGGGCCACCAAAGCAGGTCGAAATACAATCCTTCGCAGAGAGTGATCACGAACAGGTACATGTCGGCGTACACCAATAACAGGAACCAATAGGGAAGGGAGATGAGGCGGGCGAGCCTGAAGATAGGCAGCACAGTCATGACGATGGCCCATAGGATACAGGTCATCTGGAGATACTCCATCGGATGCCCTGCGGCGAGCCCGCGCGCATAACCAAGTGTTACATAAACGAACATCAGCATGACGGAAAGCGGACAGACGATAAGCATAACCCACGCTACGCGCCTTTCTTTTTGCTCATCTGTGTTCACGGCCTCACCGCCAGTCCGCTCGCGGTTATCAGATAGCGGTTCTTTTTGAACACTGAGCGAAGTATCACACAGAACAAAATGAACATCATCAGGCCCACCAGCATTATTATGACAATGCCGTTGTTCGTTATTATCCCGCTTTGGATATCAGCGAGCTGGAATACAAAGACGGAGAGGTTCTTGGGGACCTGTATGCCCATGCCCACTAGCCATCCGAGACCCGGCATCATGACCCAGTTGTATGACGCTTTAAAGAGTGCGGCCACTGTGAAGAAGAACATCACGATCAAAGGTATGACGGCAGCTCCCTGGACGGCCCCGCTGATATATGCCCATTGCAGCATCGACATCGTTCCGCTGTCGACAAGCGAGCTGTAAGAGGCGACAGATATCGATAGGACCGTGCATATGAGTACAGTAGCAGACATTATGACGGAATAGCGGTGAACGGTGCCCGAACAGCGTAAAAACGACAATATTGAAAAAAACACTGCGAAGCAAGACAGTCCGATCATGGCGCCGTCCCTGCCCCATACTCCGAAGGCGACGGAGGCCGCAGCTAAGAAAATACTGAGTGCGCCCATCGTCTTCCAGGTGTCCATGCTCTATCCAATATTTTGTCAATATTTATGGGTTTCTTGCATCATTATGCAGCTGGGTCAAGAGGAGCCCTAAGACAGTACAGCATCGGTGACGCTGCATACAGGGGCGCTCAGCTCTCCGCTAAGAGTCCGGGGTTGTGCACGACTTTGTCCAGCCCGGTGTATATGATCTTTGCATTCGATAGGTCGATATCAGAGGGCACGATGAAAAGATAGAGATTCCGCCCCTTTTCTCCGGGCATGTATATCCTTTCACTCAAATGCTCAGGATGGTCGTATGTATCGGAGCTCGTCGTGATATTCCCTCCTTCGATAACGAGTTCGAAATTGGACGGGCCGTCGCTCAGGCCGGTGTGCCAATCCATATTCCTCAAGAGGATATCGGCAACGACATACACCCTGCCTTCCGGAGCGTTAACATCCCCATTCGGCGTTTGAAAGGATGCGGTAGTGGTCAGGGCGAAATCGAAGTCACCATCTACGTGCGAGTTCTCCTTTTCCAAGACCGCCTCCAAGGCTACAAAGCCGACCGCACTTAGGATTATCACGGCAAGAACAACAAGCACATTACCGGCGTTTTTCATCGCCACGATGGAGCGGCGTCGTTCTATATTAGGTTGCCCTCAGTCAGGGTCATATCTATTTTTGTCTGCCCGAGATGTTCCGCGAGCGTTCCTCAATACATGCCGGCAAGTATGTGCCAGATAAGGCATCCTATAGGTCGCTGACAGGGGGACAAAACACAGGGTGGCCTCAAAATCATTACATAGTATCATATAGATTTCAGGACAGGTTTTGACCGTTCCTTGCGGGACGGCTGCAATAGTGAACGTAAAGAAAGAAAAGGCCGGGCCGATGGGAGAAAAAAACATCGTAGTATTCGAACCGAGAGGATAAGAATGAAAAAGACCACCGACGGCGTAGCGATAAGAAAAGCGGAACTGACGGATTTTGATGATGTATACCCTCTGATGGAGCAGCTTTGGGCAGACTGGAACCTGGACAAGGAAAGGCTCGAGCGCGTCTTTGCCGGCGAGGTCTCCGACAGCAGATCGTTCATGTTCTGCGCACTGAATGGTCAGAAGGTCGTTGGGTTCATTGCAGGATATATAACCAAGAACTTCTATCATGCCGGGACATTCGCATATATCACAACTCTTGTGATAGACAAACCATACAGAGGGAGCCACATCGGGACGCGCCTTTTGGATACCGTTGTGGAATATACAAGGCGCAACGGCGGCCGCGCCGTGGAATTGGACGCGAATTTCCACAGGCAGGCCTCGCATGAATTTTATGAGCATTATGGGTTCACAAAGCGGGCTTTCACATTCACGATGGAGCTTTAAACACTCGCGAGGCAGCAAGCATAAAAGCCATCGAAATCGATGCGTTGCTATGTGGAAATGCCCCGAATGTGGCAGAGAGTTCAACAATGCAGGTCAAAGCCACTTCTGTGGCAAGATCAGCACGATCGATGATTACATAGCCGACCAGCCGGCGGAGGTTCAGCCGCTGCTCCGAAAGATCCGCGAGACCATGCGCGAGGCAGCTCCGGACGCAATCGAGAAGATAGCATGGCGGATGCCCA
>JAITWO010000040.1 GCA_031285205.1 Methanomassiliicoccaceae archaeon
CTTATGTCGCCTATCTTGTAACGTATCAGAGGGAACGCCTCCTTCTGCAGCATCGTCAATACCATTTCGCCCCTTTCGCCGTCCGCGCACGGTTCGCCGTGTTCATCAAGAATTTCCATCAGACAGAGGTCCTGCCACACATGTATCCCCTTCTGTTCGGTGCATTCTGTGAACATCGGCCCGGACATCTCACTCGTGCCGTAACAGTTCTGTGCCAATATCCCGGTGCGTTCCTGCAGTTTTATCCTCATGTTCTCCGACCACGGCTCCGCCCCGAGTATCCCTACGCGGAGCTTCGTATCGTTCCGTATATCAATGCCAGTCCTTTCGCACACGTCCGCGATATGGAACATGTACGATGGCGTGCAGGCTATCGCTGTCACGGAAAGGTCCTTTATCAGCTCTATCTGCCTCGCGGTGTTACCGGTACCGGCCGGGACGACGGACGCGCCGATCTTCTCGGCGCCGTAGTGCTTCCCGAGCCCTCCGGTGAACAATCCGTAACCGTTGCTGATCTGCATCACGTCGCTCTTTCCGATACCACTGGACGTGAATGCGCGTGCCAACGACTCGGTCCAGTTGTCGATGTCATTCTTCGTGTAACCGACGACGGTGGGCTTTCCGGTGGTCCCTGAGGAGACATGGTACCTTATGACATCCTCCTGCGGCACCACCAAGAGCTTGTCTGGATAGTTGTTGCGAAGGTCCGTCTTCTTCATCATCGGCAATCTTGTGATGTCGGTCAGTGTTCTTATGTCGTCCGGCCTGACATCCGCCTCCCTCATCTTATCATGATAGAATTTTGATGATCCGTACATCGTCGCGACAAGTTTCCTGAGGAGCTTCAGCTGCATCTTTTTGACATCATTCAGAGGCATGGTCTCCATCTTCTTGTTCCAGTATTGCATCATTTCACCGTGTTACTTGCTGACACTGAACAATACGTCCGTATATTTATTTGGTGCGCCCGATAATTACTTTTTCCGCGTTGATGTGAACATCTGAGAAGGTCGGTCATCCGCGTGTGCAACAGTTCAGGGATGATCATCTCATTGTGATCTTCCCGATCACCCTCAGTTTCCCGCCCTCGAGGTACATCATCACCGCATCATCTCCGGGGCGATGGATGATCTCACTTTCCAATTCCAGTTCGAGCACGGGCGAATACCGGTCGTTCCCGCTGTCCGCCGTTTTTATACGGCAGGGCACCATCTGCATCCAGTGACCGATGTGCATCACCATCCCCTCCTTCAGCGCCGACGGCCAGTATCTCACAACTTTCGCCCTGTCCTTGATGACCTTTGACATCTTCACGGAATCGTCGGTCGTCAACACATAACCCCTGTCCAACCTTTCCGAGTCTATTCCGCGCAACGCCATCCCCAGATGTTCTCCTTCACTGCCGTCGTCCGCATCTATGTCGTGCTTCTGTATCGATTTCAGGATCACCGTCTCGTTGATCGGAAGGACACGCAGCTTGTCGTGTTTCTTTACCGTCCCGTCTATGACCGATCCGAGGACAACGGTCCCCACGCCCTTCACATTGAAATGACTGTCCACCGGGACCGATCCGCACGTCGCCCCCCGTTTTTCTCTCTCGGACGCAAGCTTAAGTAAATTTTCGCGCAGCTTTATGGGGTCGTCATCGGTGACGGCGTAATCCTGCAGGGCCGTCCCGGCCAGCAGCGGCCGCAACTGTGTCTCCTGAATGTAGTTCCGCAGTATGAGCCATCCCTTGTTTATACCGAGGCAGTCGATCATCAATATGGTTTCACCGAGGGTGCTGTCTATCTTCTCAACAATGAGTACCGCGAACTGTGACATCGCGGCGGCATAGAACAGCGAGGCCATCTTCTCCGGATATTTCGTAGGTTCGATGAGCGTCACCGAATCATCGCCCTTCTTCAGATTGAAGAAGGTCATGTCCGAAACAGTTCCCTTTTTACCAATCTGGCCGGCGAGACCGTTCGTGCCTGCGACGATCACGTTCACGTTGCCCATCAGATCTCCGTCTCCGTGAGCACCCTCATTCCGACGGCCAGCAGTTTGCTCACGGCCGCAGAGGCATCATCCACCCTGAAGAAGAAGGACGCTTTGTTCTTGTCCGAGTACGCATAACCATACTCGATGTTTATGTTCGCATCCCCGATCACCTTGGCAACTTCCAGCAGCCCTCCGGGCCTGTCCGTCATGGGTATCGCGATCACGTTCGTCTCCTTCACGATTATGCCCTTTTTGCTCAGTTCCCTGTACGCCCTGCCCGGATCATCAACTATCGCCCGCAGCACCCCGAAACCGCTGCTCTCCGCTATGTTGAACGCCTTCATGTTGATGTTGCATTCCTTCAGAGCGGCAGCGATCTGCGCAAGCCTTCCCGGCTCGTTGTTAATGAAGATGGACAGCTGTTTTATCATGTACTTTTCTGTCATCACAACTTCCTCCTGTCTTTCACCCTCTTTGCCTTGCCCTCGAACCTCGGAAGAGAGTCAGGGGCCGCGAGCTCCACCTCAACCGCGATGTTGAGATATCTCTTCAGCTCCGAGGATATATGTTTCTTCAGCTTTAACATATCATCTATCTTGTCGCTGAACGCCTCCGGCCTCATCTCCACCTGCACGGTCATGTAATCAAGCGAATCTATCCTGTCAACAGTTATCATGTACTGCCCGCCGTTGATCTGCGGTATCTGCAGTAATGTATGTTCAACCTGCGACGGGAAGACGTTAATGCCTCTTATGATGAGCATGTCGTCGGTACGTCCGGTTATCCTCTTTATCCTCGGGGAAGTGCGGCCGCATGCGCACTTGTCCTCGATTATTGTCGTAAGGTCCTTTATGCGATAGCGGATCATAGGCATCGCCTCCTTCTTCAGGACGGTTATCACCAACTCCCCTTCCTGCCCGGGACCCAGCGATTCTTCTGTGTCCGGGTCTATCGTCTCCACCAGGCAGACGTCCGACCATATGTGTATGCCCTTCTTCTCGGTGCATTCGGTGAACATCGGCCCCGATATCTCCGACGTTCCGTAAATGTCGTACGCCTGTATGCCCAATTCGTTCTCTATATGCTGTCTCATGTTCTCTGACCAAGGCTCGGCGCCGAGGACCGCCTTCCTGAGCCTGGTGTCCCTTTGGAAGTCTATCCCCATCTTTTTGGCGACACCGCCCATGTAGACAAGATATGACGGCGTGCAGGCGATGGCGGTGACATCAAGGTCCATCATCAGCTCCAGCTGCCTTTCGGTACTCCCTGTGCTCGTAGGGAGCACGGTGGCGCCAACCCTTTCGGCACCGTAGTGCAGTCCGAGCCCTCCGGTGAACAATCCGTAGCCGTACGATACCTGCATCACATCGTCGCTGCCGATCCCCACGGATGTCAGCGCCCTCGCAAGGCTCTCTGTCCAGAATTCTATGTCATTTTTGGTATATCCGACAAGAGTGGGCTTTCCTGTGGTCCCGGAGGAGACATGGTATCTCACAACATCCTTTCCCGGCGCGGTGAACATCTTTGTCGGATAGTTATCGCGGAGATCGGACTTGTTCATGAACGGAAGCTTCGATATATCGGAAAGCGACCTGATGTCGCTGGGCCGGACGCCCGCAGCTTTCATCTTGTCGTGATAGAATGCACTAAAGCTGTACAGATCGTTAACAAGGCGTTTAAGGCTCTTATACTGCAGCTTCTTCAATTTGCCCTCGGGCATGCATTCCGTTTTTTGGTTCCAGTACATGTACTGACCTCAAGAAGGGATGTATGTGGCCAATGTAATAATATTTTGCTAGGCCGCATTCAGGAGCGCTTGATCTTGGCGATGTTCTCCATCCCCTTGTTGGCGAAGCCGACAGCGATCCTGATCATGTTCTGCATGCACGGTTCGGCGAAGAAGTCCTTCCGTTCCTTCAGTCTTGCATAAAGGTCCGTGGGGTCCTTCCCTTTCAGGTCATCAACCTCGCGCATACCGAGCAAATACAATCCTCTGGCACACTTCTCGCTCACAGATGGTATCACCCTGAGCCGCGCTATAACTTCATCTTCTTCGTTCAATGCGATCACCGCGTATCAGCGTTTTTTCTGGAACGATCCGTCCTTCTTATGAGCGACCACGCTGGAGCCCTGATTCTTGGCGATCTCCTTCGCATACGCCTCCGCCTCAGCCTTCGTGTCAAAACGTTTCGTTGCTTTCACGTTCCCTTCGCCCTTTACCTGCCAACCCCCATCGGGGTGTTTCATAACATGTTGCTTTTTTCCATCGGCCATATGAGAACCTCTGTGCCATATGTATCAGATCGCACCATATTTAACTTTTCGACCGTTCTGCATTTTTATAATACATCCGCGCTTATGTGTTTGAAGGGGTGATAAAAGTGATCTCATTCTGGAAGACCATGGACGGAAGGTTGCAGCGGCTTGATAACATCGAGGAGAACTGTTGGATCAATATGGTCAATCCAGATGATGTGGAGATACGCAGGGTCACTGAGGCCGCAGGAGTGGACCCCGCGACCCTCAGGGCGGCTCTGGACGAAGAGGAGACGTCATACGTCGACGTCACCGACGACGGCCACACGTTCATCACCCTGGACATACCGGTCGTTGACGATACGAGCAACGTGATGTACTCAACGATACCTCTGGGTATAGTTCTCACCAGATCGAATATAATCACCGTGTGCCTCAAAGAAAGCACGATGATATCCGAGTTCGAGAACAATCCCCCTAAGCACCTCAACACGCACGGTAAGACCCAGTTCGTGCTCGCGCTGATGAGGCGCCTTGCCAGCAGGTATCTCCAGTATCTGCGGCAGATCCACAAGATCTCGGACAGCATCGAAGAGAAGCTTTACATGTCCAACAAGAACAAGGAGGTCATAGAGCTGCTCGGCGTGCAGAAGTCGCTGATAATATTCTCGACATCGCTGAAGGCCAACCAGGTGACGCTGGATAAGATCCTCAAAGGGAAGTCGATGAGGATGTCCGAGGATGACACCGACATACTGGAAGATGTGATGATAGAGACGCGCCAGGCGATAGAGATGTCAACGATATATTCGGACATACTCTCCGGAACGATGGACGCATTCACCTCCATCGTATCGAACAACCTGAACGTCATAATGAAGGCGCTTACCGTGATCACACTGATAATGGCGATACCGACGATGGTGTTCAGCTATTACGGCATGAACATGGGAACGGTGGACCTTCTGCCGTTCAACGGCATAATATGGTTCCCGTTCTTCCTTGCGGTGGTCCTGATGATAGGGTTCGGGTTCTATTTCAGGAAATATCTGTTCGCCAAATGAGGCGGACGGAACCGTTTACCGATCGTTACTTTTCATACCGGACCGATGACGATGCCCGCCGATGATGTTGCCGTAACACCGTCACACTGCCTTTCCGGTATCATCCTGACTGTTGATCCTGCCGAACGCCAGGCTCACGACCAGCCCGATGGCGGCCGCGGCGACGGCGATGAATGCCGCATTCATTCCCAGCGCATCCCATGACTCGGTTACCTCGTCGGTGGCGAGGATCACGATTATGGAACCTAATGTGAGACCGACGATGAAGTAATACAGCGGGTGATGATGATTCTCGATCAGGTGCCACATGACCTTCGAGAAAAGCGCAACGGCCACTATGAACCCCAACCCGAAGGGCACCAGATAAAGGAGGTCGAAGTGCAGCACGGTGCTGTTCATCCAGTAGAAGAGACCGAGCGCGAGCAGCAGCGTTGATGCGCTTATTCCCGGAACTATTTTTGAAACGGCGAATATCAGCCCCACCACGAACGACAATATCACTCCGATGTACAACGCTGAGTCCATGATCGCCCCTTCCGCATC
>JAITWO010000064.1 GCA_031285205.1 Methanomassiliicoccaceae archaeon
GCATCACTATGCCCTTATCGAGCGACGGCACCCCGGCGGAGCGCATCATCTCGGCCATCGTCTCAATGTACCAATAATCGGGAAGGTTCTCGAGTATCAGGTTCTTGCCGTTGGAGAACATGCTCTGCGCTATGTCGAATCCCAGCGCCTCCTGCACCGGCAGCAGCGCTGCGTAATCGGTCGCGTGTTCCGGTGTGCATACTATCGTTCCCGCTTCGCGGTCCGTCAATTCCACCACTCTCACCTTCTCAAGTTCGTTGGAACCGATCATGAACGGCGAATGCGTTGAGAACAATGTCTGATTCTTCTCGCTCAGCTTTGACACCGTGTTCCTGAACTCCGCCTGTTTCAGCGCATGCAAACTTGTACCGGGCTCGTCCAGGAGGAGGATGCTGTTGTCATGCTTGGAATCTGCTTCCGCAAAGAATATGACAAGAAACGAGAACGTCCATTGGAACCCTTCCGACCTTTGGTCCAGTTCCACTTCCACTCCCAGTTCGTCCTTCACCACCACTTTCAGGTACTGACCGTCAACATCGATCTCCAGTTTGCTCGCCTCGGGCCGGTTGGGGTCCGGATTCCATATGCTTGTTATCTCCTCTGTCAAACGTATGCTTGCCGCATTCAGCCTGTACTTCCTGTCGTCCAGACGGTCCATGTATTCCTTTAGTTCATCGTCCGTCTCTATGTCCGCCTTGCTTATCTCGCCTGTGAGCGACAGCTCCTTGGCCGTGAACCCCAGGAACTTGAGGAAGCATTTGTTCCCGTAATCGTATATCGGGTCCTCTATGAGATCCTTCTCCAGGCGCTCGGCCATCTTGCCGAGGTGTATCGTCGGCCTTACTTTCAGATAGCTGCTGTACATAACGAACTTCGGCATGAGCGAACGGCAGATGTTCAACGATTTGTCGCTTAGCTCGACATTCGCCAGCTGCCCTTTGAGCCTCTTGTATCTTTCCTCTTCCGCGCCTCCCTCGTCAACGTAAATGAGGTTAGCCTTCATCCATGACAGTATCCTCTTGGACAGGTCGCTGTCTATCCTGTCCCCTTCTCCCATGAGGCCCAGGATATCTAACAGCTCATTGCTCGGCAGGTCGTTCTCCGATGCCGTCGGATTCTCCTTTTTGAAATTTTTGTCCACGTGTCCGCTGAACCTGTCGAGGTCGCTCTCCATGTCCGCGAACACCATCTGCTTAGGCCCGCCGTCTATCCTGTGCCAACTGGAGTTGTCCAATCGTCTTCCGACGACATACGTGGCCTTCCCGAATCCCGGGGGAAGGAGCGCTATGTCCGACGGCTCCAATGCGAAGTGGCACTCTACGACGGTGAACGCCGACGGATCGATGCCTCCTCTCGCGATATCCCTGTCATAGTCCGATCTGGGATAATCCCTCAGCGGATTGAACGGCATCACGCCTGCCGGAGGGTTCAGACGCTGAAGCGCCTGAAATATGGCCGTCTTCCCCGCCTCGTTGGGTCCGACGAAAATGGTCTTTGTTCTCTCGATATCGAAATAACCGGTATCTTTTATGCTCTTGTATCCCTTAATTCTAGCCCTGATAAGCCTCATCTGAATGCATCCCCGCGTTCGATTGACTATCCCATATATGCTTTATGCTTATAAAAGGGGATGTTAACGCGCGTGTGCGCATCCAGCGTTAAATAAATAAAAAATACGCAGGGAACAATTGAAAAAGCTTTAAATAGAGCACTGTCTTTGCTCGTTCGGAATACTATGGCACTTTGGCAGGGTAAATCGAGGAGGAAGCCTACCGGCGGCAGGCTTATCTCCAGCAAAGGAAAGAGGAGATTCGAGATAGGCACTGAGAAGCAGTTCACGAAGATAGGTAAGCAGAGCCTCAAGAGATACCGCATGTTCGGCGGGAATGTCAAATTCAGGATGCTTGCCGCAGAGTTCGCGAATGTTCTCGACAAGAAGACCAATAAGGTCACAAAGGTGAAGATCCTCGGTGTCAAGACGAACCCGGCCGACCCGAACTACGTTCAGCGCAGCATCGTCAACAAGGGCGCAACGATCAAGACCGACCTCGGGGATGCTATCATAACCTCGAGACCGGGGCAGGACGGGGCCGTGAACGCGGTCCTTCTGTGATCGTCCTGAAACTTCTTCTATCACAAAGATATCATGACATACGATAAGGACAACGCGATAGTATTGTGGCCTGAGTATTTTGAGGTCGGCCGCAAACGTTCGCAGGGCCGGAGAGTTCCCAAGGAGCTTTGTGTCAAGGAGCCCAGTCTGGACATAATCGCAAAAGCGGCTGCCATACTCGATCTGGAATACGAGATATTCGACAACGCCGCATATCCTGCCAACTGGTCCGCGAAACGCGGCTGTGTGCGCGTTGAAAAAGGAAAGATGAAGAAATCCAAGCTCCTCCTCAAAGTGGGGCAGTGCCTTGTCGATAATCAATAATGCCTTAACGCCTCTTCTCGGACCGCCATTAATTTAATATTACCTATCCGATCTCTGAGCATGATAACCCAGATAGATGCTAAGGCCATCGATGTGAACTGCGAGGCGCTCGGGGTTCCGATAGAGAAGCTGATGGCGAATGCGGGGAAGGCGTTATATGATGTGCTGAACAAAGGATTCAGCGGAAAGAGGATATTGATCGTCTGCGGCCTCGGCAATAACGGAGGCGACGGTTTTGCGTGCGCGAAGCATTTCGGGAAGAAGGCCAATGTTGCATTGCTGTTCCCTCCGGACCAGATAAAAAGCGCCGCCGCCAGATACCATTTCGAAGAACTCGACAAGAAGCCGATGATGTTCTCTGACGCCCATTTAGATCAATACGATGTCATATTGGACTGTGTGCTAGGTATGGGTGCCAGATCCCCTCTGAGCGGACCCTATAAAGATTACATCAAGAGACTGAAGGATTTCAAAGGGGCCGTCGTTGCGACAGATGTCCCCACGGGGTTCGGGACAAAGGACCGCCTGATACCTCATACCACCGTCACGTTCCATGATAAAAAATCGGGGATGACGGAGGAGAACTGCGGGAAGATAGTGATCGCCGATATAGGCATACCGAAGGATGCGTTATATTGCGTCGGTCCGGGGGATATGCTCAGGTACCCCGTTCCGGAGGAGGAGTCCCACAAAGGGGAGAACGGACGGCTGTTGGTGATAGGTGGCGGGCCGTATTTCGGTGCGCCGGCGATATCCGCGATGGCAGCATACCGGGTCGGTGTGGACCTTGTGCATGTGGCCGCGCCGAAGAGGTGCATACCTCCCATGGCCGCCCAGTCTCCGATGTTCATACTGCATGAGACGTCCGATGAGGGCCATATATTGGAACAAGATGTGAAGCGCCTCCTGGAGCTTGCGAAGCTTGCCGATGCCGTTCTGATAGGTCCGGGGCTGGGGACATCGGAAGATACCATGGCCGCCGTCCGTGAGTTCGTGCTCAGATGCGACAGGCCGTTGGTGGTGGATGCCGATGCGATCACCGCCATTGCGAACATGGCCGTCGTCCGCGGCGATATCATGATAACGCCGCATAAGAAGGAGTTCGAGAGGATCTCCGGTTTCGCACTGAAAAGCTGCGATCTTATCGAAGTGTCCAAGAAAAAGAACCTCGCCATGCTTGTGAAGGGCCGTACGGACGTGATAGTCCACGGGGATAAGAAGAAGATCAA
This sequence comes from Methanomassiliicoccaceae archaeon, assembly GCA_031285205.1. Taxonomy (GTDB): domain Archaea; phylum Thermoplasmatota; class Thermoplasmata; order Methanomassiliicoccales; family Methanomethylophilaceae; genus Methanomicula. The sequence goes on from JAITWO010000064.1 coordinate 3,667, forward strand.
TAACACCGGAACTGCAGCGATGACCGTCGGTGGGACCGGTGACGTCCTGTCGGGTGCCGTCGCCGGCCTTCTGTCCAAAGGCATGAGCCTCTTCGACGCTGCTTGTCTCGGCGCATATATATGCGGCGTAGCGGGCGAAAAAGCATTCGAAGCGTTCTCGTACGGGATGATAGCGACCGACGTAACGGATATGATACCGAAGGTCCTGAAGGACCATTTGGACAGGCGATGAACATACAGCCCGTCCACGGCCATCCCGCTCTGCGCGTTGATGATGTGATCGTGATAGCGGACCTGCACATAGGGGTGGAGAGCCATCTGGGAAGCAAGGGGTTCCACCTTCCCTCAAGGACATCGATCATGAGGGATGATATCCTGAGCATTGCCGGCGATGCGACGAGGCTTGTTGTCCTGGGGGATGTGAAGGACTCGGTGCCCGGCTCCACGAAACAGGAATACCGGGAGATACCTGATTTTTTCCAAGCGATGATCGAAAGGTTCAATGTTGTTGACGTCGTGATCGGAAATCACGATACCCAGATAGAGGATTTTCTGCCGAGGCATGTGAACATTCATCCCGCTTCGGGGCTGCGGATCGGTGACGTCGGGATGGTGCATGGGCACACTTGGCCATCCGCTGACGTCATGGCCTCGAAGACCCTGATAACAGCGCATAACCACCCGACGGTGATGTTCAGGGATGGTGTGGGAAAGAGGACGACGGAACCATGCTGGTTCAGGGTGCCGTTCAATGATTCGGCGAGCAACTATATTGAGCGCCCCGGCGAGATGATCATCGTCCCGGCGTTCAACCGCCTGCTCGGGGGATCTCCGGTGAATGTGGTCGGGGAGGGATTCCTGGGGCCGCTGATGAATTCCGGAATGATATCTACGGACGAGGCACAGATATTCCTTCTGGACGGGATATGCCTCGGAAAAAGGAAGGATGTCCTTGTGAAAGGGAAGGACCGTTCGGTGTGCAAGGAATGACCTTCTTACATCATACCTGCTTATTGTCCAGATATTCGTCCAATACTTTGACCGCACCCTCGATGTCATCGAAGCATACCCTGTTCGGCTCACTGCCGTCCTTCCTGTGGAACAGACAGAACGCTGACCCGTCGGCAGATGTTGTCTCGTAGCAGCTGAACATCTCATACGGCATGAAGACCGACCTTTCCTTCCCCAGCAGTCTTTTGGGGTTGCGGACCCATACACCTTTCTCTGTTATCACATACTTGTATGGGAATGTGTACCATCGCTTCTTGAATGTCATTATATTCAGTGTCCCTTCCTTCAGGACCTCTCCCGACGGAACCTCTGGGATCACCATGTCCTTAAGGTCTTTGCCTCCCATCTCCTCATTCTCCTGATGATACGGTAGACGTTACAGAGTTTAAAAATTTCTGAGGCTGCAGTCTGCATGTGCGATCCGGAATGACCGCATCAAAAATACAGGTAAAAAATTATAAGAGAGGGGTCTTGCCCCTCTTTGAGGTTTAGTTGCGCGATATGGTGTCGTACACCGAACCGTCGGAATTCCTGAGGGTTATCTTCAGCGGCATCTGTCCGGGCAGGCTGTGCGTTGCACAGGAGTTGCACGGATCGTACGCGCGGAAGGCCATCTCCGCCATGTTCAGCAGTCCGGGGGATACCTCGAAGTTCTTTATCAGCGCCTTCGCGACCTTGGCAACGGACATGTTCATCGGGCCGTTGTTGTTCGTTGTCCCGACGACCATGTTGCATGCCGTGACGATACCGTTCTCGTCGCAGACGTAATCGTGCGTAAGCGTCCCTCTCGGTGCTTCCACACAACCGACACCGCGTCCTCCCGGTGAGAGTCCCTTCTGCTTTATGTCGCCGGTGCACAGGTCCTTGTCCTGAGCATTCTCTAAGCAGCGCTCGGCAGCGTAGATCATCTCGAGTATCCTTGCCCAGTGCGTCGCCAGGGTGAAGTGTATCGGTCCCGTTACACCGAGGTCCTTGAAGAACCCTCTGTATTCCAGATACTTCTCCTGTGCGTACGGCGTCGTGAACCCTTCGCCTGCGTTCAGCCTTGACAGGGGCGTTGCGCGGTATATTCCGCTGTCCGGTCCGTCCACAAGCCCCTTGTACCCGATCTTTCTCAGGTACGGGAACTTCTCGTACGACCACGGTTCAACGGCTTCCGCCACATGATCCAGGTAGTCTGCCGCATCATACTTGGCGAACTCCTTGCCCTTCTGGTCCACTACCCTGACCTTGCCGTCATGGAACTCCACCTTGTTGTCCTTGTTGACCACTCCCATGTAGTATGTCTCGTGGTAGTACAGGTCCGGGTTGGCTATGATGTCCACATAGTCCTTGTTCTTTAACACGACGTCGGTGAACACGCTCAGCGAGGTCTTCGAGAACTCCACCAGATTCTTGGCCATCTCGATTATTTCCTTCTGATTCTCCTTGGATACCGGTATCGACACTCCTCCGGGGACGCCGAGCACAGGGTGCGTCGCCTTCCCGCCGAGTATCGCCTGTATCTTCTGGGCCTGCGCACGTGCTTTCAGCACCGCCCCGCCCAGCTCAAGTCCCACTGCCCCGACGACACCCAGCACGTTCCTGGTCGCCGCAGGGTGCGCCGGACCCAGTACGAAGTCCGGTGACGCCAGCGCATAGAAGTGTGCTATGTGGCTGTGCACAAAGTGCGCATTGTAGAACAGGTCGCGTATGCGGAACGCTGTCTCGGTGGGCTTTGTGTGGTAGCATGCGTCGATCGCTTTCGTGGATGCCAGGTGGTGCGCCCCGGGGCATACACCGCAGAGCCTCGCAGTGATCTGGTTGAGTTCGGTGACCTTCCTGCCTATGCAGAACCTCTCGAACCCCCTTAACTCGGGAACCTGCCAGTACACGTTGCTGACATCTCCGCTGTCATTGAGGAATATCTCTATCTTCCCGTGACCCTCGAGACGTGTTATCGGGTCGACGGTTATCCTCTTCGAATTGATCTTCTTCTTCTCATCCCAAATAATAGGTCCGGCCATTTACTGACCTCCTTTCTTCTTCTCGACAACTGATCTCTTGATCAGTGACTTCGACATCGTGAACGCGTAGAAGTACCCGAGCGGGTCCTTCACGGAGCTCATGATCTTGATGATCTCTTCCTCGTTGCAGGTCGGGTCGCCGTCCAGCACCGGGAATAATGACGCAACCGCTGTGAATACGCTTGCGCCCATCTCGGAGACCATCTTCGTGGGCCCGTAGCATCCGCGGCATGGTGATGCGGCGCGCGTGCACTTTGCACCGCACCCTCCGACCGTCGCCGCCCCGAGGCATAATATCCCCTGGTCCATGAGACAAAGCTCTGGATCCACGTCTATCTCATGAGGTTCGACGATCTTCGTGATCCTTCTCATCTCCTTCTTCCTGGGGCATTCCTCGCAGAGCGTCTTCGCGGTGACGCCGATCATCGTTCCCTTCGGAGGCAATGCAACACCGTTGTACACGAATCCCGCAACGGCTGCGAGCAACTGTGCGATGGACTCCTGCGTCGGCGGGCATCCCGGTATGCTGTAATCAACGTCTATCGTCTGGTCCAGTGATTTCACCGTGTCGTACAGTTCCGGTATGGTGATCTCGCCGTCGGGCGTCATGACCGACGTCTTGGGCACGACGGGAGTCTTCTGAGTGTCCTGGAACGCTTTCATCGTCGGGCACTTCTTGTACACGTAGTCGATGATCTCGTCCTTCCCTCCCGGGACCAGGTTGGCCAGTGCCGGCGATCCGCCGAAGCATGCGCATGTTCCGTATGAAACGACGAGTAGCGACTTCTTCCTCAGGAGTTTCACCATGTGCTCGTTCTCTGTGTTGCGCACGGCCCCGTTTATTATTGAAACGGTTATCTCCTGGTCCTTCATCGCCTCTATGTCCTTTTCTTTACCGTCGGCGGCTATCGGCCACATGACGATCTCTGCCATGTCCGACACCGTGAGTATGCGCTCTGCGGTGTCCAGTAAGGACACGTCGCATCCTCCGCATCCTGCGGCCCAGTATATCGCGAGTTTTATCTTTCCTCCGGGAGGTGCTCCCGGAAGCAGCGGGAAGGCATCCAGCGGGTTTACCGCTTCCTTCGGCGCCGCCTTCACAGGTAGCGCCTTTCCGGGCGCCGCCTTGGTCGGCGCCGCCTTTGCGTCCTTCTTCGCCTCTTTCTTATCATCCTTGCATCCGCATTTGCAGCTTTCGGGATGTTTGTTGAACAGCCTGTCAAAGAATCCCATTTACTCCACCCCCATGAGCGGTGTCGGTCCCAGTTCTTTTATCGTTTTCACAAAAGATGTGATCGTGTTCTGGAACTTCTCACCCTCTGACGCAGACACCCATTCGAGCCTCAGCCTCTTTGGGTCGAATCCGTATTGCTCCAGCACCATCCTCAGAAGGGCTATCCTTCTCCTTGCGCGGTAGTTCCCTCCTATGTAGTGGCAGTCCGCCGGGTGGCATCCCAGGATGATCACTCCGTCCGCGCCCTTTGAGAGCGCGCGGAGCACATGCTCCGGGTCCACACGTGCGGAGCACATGGTCCTTATTATACGGAAGTTCGTGGGCATCTGCAGTCTCGCCACACCGGCGCCGTCCGCACCCGCGTACGAGCACCAGTTGCAGCAGAACGCTATGATCTTAGGTTCAAAATCGGCCATGTCTCACACCCCCGCCTTGAGATCGAGGCATGCATCGATCTCAGCCTGTATCTGCACGTTCCTGAATCCTTTCTGCTCCATGGCTCCCGAGGGACACGCGGCCACACAGCAGCCGCATCCCTTGCAGAGGCCAGGATTCACGTTGCTCTTCAGCCCTCCTGCGCCGTCCTCCACCACTTCTATGGCGTTGTACTCGCAGCAGCCCACGCATATACCGCATCCGTCACAGTAGTTCTCGTTGACCGATGCCACTATGCCCTCGGATATGAGGTTGTTCTTCGAGATGATCGTCATCACCCTCGCAGCCGCTCCTGCGGCCTGTGCGATGCACTCATCCATGAACTTGGGCCAGTGCGCCAGACCCGCAACGAAGACGCCCTCCGTGGCAAAGTCCACCGGCCTGAGTTTCTGGTGCGCCTCGAAATAGAACCCGTCCTTGCTTATGGGCACCTTGAGCATCTTTGCGAGCTCTTCCTTCTCCTCTCTGTCCGGAGCGGTGCCGCAGCTGAGGATCACACGGTCCACCGGCACCTCAACGTCCTTCCCGAGTATGGTGTCGAACGCTTTCACGCTGTTACCGTCGTACCCCGGAAGATCATTGCCGTCCTTGTACCTCAGGAACCTTATGCCCAGGGATGCGGCCTCTTTGTAAAGCTCCTCGCGGAACCCGTACGTCCTGATGTCCTTGTGGAACACGGAGATATTGGCGCTAGGATCAGCTTTCTTGATGGCTATGGCATTTGTCAGCGCATCGGCGCAGCATGTCCTCGAGCAGTACTTCACCTTGTCATTCCTTGAGCCCACGCACTGTATGTACGCTATGTTCTTGCCCTTGAACGATCCTTTCCCTACTGCGAGCTCGGCCTCCGAAAGTGTGATGACCTTCGCATCCTTGCCGTAGTTGTACTCAGTCGGCTTGTACTCTGACGCACCTATCGCCAGGATCACTGCCCCTACGGGGAACTCTCCGGAATCGAGCTGCAGTTTGAAATTGCCTACGAATCCGGGTATGTCCTTCACTTTGGCCTTCTTGTGCACCTTTATCAATTTGTTCGATTCCACCTTCTTTATGAGATCGGAGACGAACTCGCCCATGTTGACCCCGTCAATCACATACTTGGTGCCTATGTATTTCGCGGATGAGCCGCCCAGGTTCGCACCCTTCTCAACGAGATGGACCGGGAATCCCTGCGCTGCGACATCCAGCGCCGCGCTCATGCCTGTGATGCCCCCTCCGATCACTGCGACAGACCCTGTTACCGGTATCTTCGATCCCTCAAGAGGTTCAAGCAGCATCGCTTTCGCCACTGCCATCCTCAGGAGGTCCTTTGATTTAGCGGTCGCTTTTTCGGGCTCGTGCATATGGATCCATGAGCACTGGTCGCGGATGTTGGCCATGTTGAATAAATACTGATTCAACCCGCCGTCCCTGCATGCTGTTCTGAACAGAGGCTCGTGCGTCCTCGGTGTGCATGCTGCCACCACTACACGGTTCAGATCCTTCTCTTTGATCGCAAGGCTGATCGCCTCGAGTGTGTCCTGAGCGCATGTGTACATTGATTTCGCTGCGTAGACCACGCCGGGCAATGTCTTTGCGTATTCGGCCACATCGTCCACTTTGACGGTGCCGCCGATGTTCGTACCGCATGAGCACACCCATACGCCGACCCTGGGGGGCACTCCGTCCGTTACCTTCTCCTGCGGGAATACCTTCGGGGCGCACGGGACGAAGTTCTTGTCCACTATGAACGCACCGGCCTTTCCTGCCGCACCGGATGCTTCCGCCACCGATGTCGGGATGTCCTTGGGAGCAGCGAACGCACCGGTCACGAATATCCCTTCCCTGCTGGTCGCAAGGGGGTTGGACACCTTTGTGTCGCAGAATCCGTATTTATTAAGGTCGATGCTCAGTATCTTGGAGAACTCCTCCGCACCGGTCGGCGGGTTGAGGCCTATGGAAAGAACAACGATATCATATTCCGTCACCTGCTGGTCGCCCTTTGCGTCCGTGAACGAAACTTTCAGCTTCTTTGTGGCCTGGTCCTCTTCGACACATGCTACGCGCGACGACCTGTGCATCTTTATCTTGTATTCATTTTCTGCCCTGTGGATGTACGCCTCGAACTCCTTTCCGTAGGACCTTATGTCCATGAAGAATATGTCCTCGTCGACCTCCGCGTGCTCTTTTGTTATGATCGCCTGTTTCGTCGCGTACATGCAACACACCGACGAACAGTACTTCTGTGATCCTTTCTTCTCGCTCCTTGAGCCGCAGCACTGTATGAACGCTATCTTTTTGGGCGCCTCACCGTTCGACGGGCACTTTATGTGACCGTGGGACGGACCGGAGGCACACATCATCCTCTCGAATTCCATGGCGGTGACCACGTTCTTGAACCTTCCGTAGCCGTACTCCGTGGACAGCTTCGCATCCCATGTCTGGAAGCCCGTGGCGCATATGATGGACCCTATCTCCAACGTCACGAACTCTTCTTTGTCTGCATAGTTTATCGCTTTCTTGCCGCAGGCCTTCTCGCACAGCCCGCACTTGTCGTTCAATATCTTCTTACAGCGCGTAGGGTCAATGAGCGCCACTCTGGGAACTGCCTGTGCATGCGGGATGTATATCGCTTTCCTGGTGGTGAGGCCGAACTCATACTCATCAGGTATGTTCTTGGTCGGGCACTTCGCGATACATTCGCCGCAACCGGTACAGTCTTCCATCTTGACGTACCTGGGCTTTTTCTTTACGGTCACCTTGAAATCGCCTGCCTTTCCCTCGACCTTCACGACCTCGGAATAGGTCAGAACATCCACGTTAGGATGACCGTTACAATCCGCCATCTTCGGAGAAAGAATGCACGCGGAACAGTCGTTCGTCGGGAACGTCTTGTCAAGGCGGCACATCTTGCCGCCTATCGAAGCATCCCTCTCTACCAGGTAGACATGGATATCCCTGTCCGCCAGGTCCAACGAAGCTTGGATCCCCGCGATTCCCCCACCTATAACCAATGCTGATTTTGTCAAATCTCTGCCTCCGTTACCATGTGTTGTTGGAACGAAGAAACGGAATACACCGAGGTACTTTAACCCTTCTACGTAATCTTAATATATGACGTAGTATCTTATCTATAAGCTGTATATAAATAGGCACAAAAAATGCATTGTCTATTGTTAAGGAGCGATACAAAGACACATAGCCAGATGTTGGTTTTTTTGTATGGCGAATATTGCATTTTCAGGCTATTTTTAGTGGCGTTTATGCCTCTTGTACTAATATGGTTCGTATCCTTACGAAACATATTTCCTGACCGCACGAATGGATAACATTTATTGCTGTTCGTGCATCGGGATGCATGGACCTTTTGGTGTTCGCGCTTTTGGCCGTATGTGCTGTTGCGGTGCTGACAGTGATACTTTTCCTGATACTGGGAAAAAAGAAGGACGCCTATCGCCGGTTCACCGGAAGGGTCCGCAGGCCGCGCGGGAGAAAGACGGACGGGGATGTATGCGGCATATGCTTCGGGATGATATCAAAAGGGGACATGGTCGCCAGGTGCGGATGCGGCCAGCTGTTCCATGACGCATGCGCCGAGCCGACGGGGATGTGCCCGTACTGCAGATCATCCTATGATGACCTTGCGGTCGAGTCCCCTGACTGTGTCATCTGCCCGTCATGCGGTTCCGATGTTGTCGGCAACGTGTGCGGGTGCGGTGCCGTGGTCAACAGAGGCGGTGCGTTCACATGCGAGTGCGGGACCCCGTTGAACATTGATGACCCTGTATGCAGAAGGTGCGGCAAGGAATATGATGTGCGCTCCGGTAAGAGGTGAAGTGAGGTGCAGGCATGACCGTAAAGGAAAAGGTCGGAAGGAGGAGGTACATAGCGTTCACCGTTGATCCCTCATTCACCAAGGGCTCCCTGATCTCCGCGCTCAGGAACTCTCCCGGTGAGCCTCCGTACGTCATACAGTGTGCGGAAGGGTGGTGCATCGTCAGGTGCCCGCTCAAAGATGTTGATGATGCGATACGTGCGGTCAGGGGCGCGGACGGGTCGTCCGTCCCGCTCAGGACGTCAGGGACTTTATCTGCTTTACGGGACAAATATCCCGAATTGAAAAGGCTGCGGCCCGCCCGGAAGATGTAACGCATATATATTGCCTAAATATAACGGGTGTGAGAAGGAGGAAAAGATCAATGCAACCAGGACAAATGGCGTACGACAGAGGGATAACCGTGTTCTCCCCCGACGGAAGGCTGTTCCAGGTAGAATATGCCCGTGAGGCAGTGAAGAAAGGCAACACGACGATCGGACTGAAGTTCAAGAACGGAGTGATACTCATAGTCGACAAGGGTGCGACGGGCAAACTTGTGGAGCCGAGATCGATAGAGAAGATATATCGCATCGACACCCATGCGGGGTGTGCGACATCCGGCCTTGTGGCGGATGCGAGGATACTCGTGGACCAGGCAAGAAAGGAAGCACAGGTCCATAAGATCACTTATGGCGAGAACATAGGTATCGAGGGCCTCGTGAAGAAGATATGCGACTTCAAGCAGAATTACACTCAATACGGTGGTGTGAGACCGTTCGGCACAGCTTTGCTGATGGCGGGCGTGGACGATCTGGGGGCGCACCTCTTTGAGACGGATCCGTCGGGTGCGCTGGTGGCGTACAGGGCGGGATGCATCGGGATCGGACGGCCGACGGTGATGGAGATGTTCGAGAAGGACTTCAAGGATAACATGTTGTACGAGGATGCCATGCTCCTTGGCCTGAGAGCGCTGAAGGCCGTCATTGAAGGAGTGTTCGACGCCCAGAGGGTCGACATAGGTGTCGTTGACGGCGACCGCACATTCAAAAGACTTACCGAGAAAGAGCTCGA
>JAITWO010000050.1 GCA_031285205.1 Methanomassiliicoccaceae archaeon
GGTCCTTCCGCTGATGTTCCTGTTGCTGATGCTGCTGATATTCGTGATGATGCTGGCCGGCAGGAGATCCGGCGTCATCGGCTTCGTCAGATGCGGCAGAGAAGGCGTGGGCGGCGTTACTGTCGCTTACGCCGCTGACGGAGACATATCATCGGTCGTCACGGACGCGAACGGAAAGTTCAGGATCAAAGTGCCGCAAGGCACACAGGTGACGATCAAATCGGCGACCAAGGACGGATACGCCGTTGACGGAAGTCTTCCAGGGCCGGTCGTATCAGGGAAGGAGTCAGCGGAGACAGAGGTGCTGATGACGAAAAACGAATGAGAACGTCCTGAAACAAAGAGGGAGAGGGAAGCCTCTCCCCTGCCCACGGTCCGAACAGGACCGGCGGCCCCCGGAAATGACGCTATACAACGCCGTAATGCCAAAAAAACGGGTCAGCTCGGACAATCTATATATATTATATAATGGTTTTATATACTCGCCTCAAAAAGGCAGGGATGCATCGGAGTCGGATCAGGGATTCGTTCCGTGGGAAAGGGATGGACTTGTACCTAAAACAGATAGAGTTAGAGAATTTCAAATCATTCGGCGGAAAGTTGAACATACCGCTGATGGAAGGTTATATTGCGGTCACTGGTCCGAACGGTTCCGGGAAGTCCAACATTTCAGACGCAATATTGTTCGTGTTGGGGCCGAGGAGCTCCAAAGCCATACGCGCCGGGAAACTGACGGACCTCATATTCGACGGCGGGAAGTCGAAGAACAAGGCGGAGTTCACAAGGGTGTCACTGGTCTTTGACAACAAGGACAGGATGATACCATGGGATGACGATACAGTAAAATTAACGAGGCATGTGAAACTGGCGCAGGACGGGGAGAGCTACAGTTCATATTTCTACGTGAACGACGGAAAATCGTCGCTGAACGAATTCGACAATCTCCTGTCACGGGCAAGGATCAGCGCCGAAGGTTACAACCTGGTGCAGCAGGGCGATGTCACACGCATCGTGCAGATGGGTAGCCTTGACAGAAGGAGGATACTGGACGGGATATCGGGGATAGCAAGCTATGACGCCGACCTGGAGTCCGCCGGCAAGGAGAAGCTGGAGACGGAGCAGAACATCGAAAGGATCGAGATAATAATAAAGGAACTGGACGCCCAGCTGGTGCAGCTTGAGAAGGACATGGTCGAGGCCAGAAAGTACCTGGAGGCACAATCCAAGTTAGATGAGGCAAAGGCGCAGATGATACACCGTCAGCTGGAGAACGCGACGGCGGAAGCGGACGGCATTCGCAACGAGATGTTAAGGTCACAGAATGAGATCGAGACGTTAAAGCAGAAGAAGCAGAAGCTCATCGAAAAGGCGGACGAACTTGCAGGTCTTCTGAAAGTGAAGGAAAAGGAGATCGAAGATAAGGCCGGGCCGGAATACAAAGAGATCAAGGGCAAGATAGAATCCACAAAGATAGAGAAGGCAAGGTCCGCTGACCGCATTGAAAGATTCTTGGAAGATATAGGCGAACAGAACGACGTCATCGTGGGAAGCAAAGAACAGCTGACGGAAACGGAGAAGGAGCTTCAGACATGCCTATCCTCACTTTCAGGGACGCAGAAGAGCATGTCCGCAAAGAAGGAAACGCTGGACAAGGCGAACCGGGTGCTCGGCGATCTGAGAAGGACGATAACCGATTCCGGAGGGGAACTGAAGACATTGCAGGACAAGATGCAGGACGTTGAGCTGAGGATAGACTCCAAGGCAGAGGAGCACCGGCAGGCGGAGGTCAAGGCCGCAACAACAAAGGCGGTCAGGGGCGCCGCGGAGATGAATGTCGCATTGTTCGAGGATCAGTTGCAGCAGTCGGAGTTCGAGATAAAGGATGCGGAATGGAATCTGAAGGAGTTCAGGGAGAAGAACGGCGCCGCCGACCTGAGCGCTCAGACGGCAAAGATAATGGCCGCCAGGAAGAAAGAATCGGAACTGGAGAAACAGGAGACGGAGCTGAACTCCGCCGTGTTGAGACTTTCAGGGGAATACGAATCGCTGAAAGCGGAAAAAAGAGTGACGCAGTCATTGAACCAAGGAGTATCAGCGATCCTCGAGCTCAGGGACCGCGGAACGTTAAAAGGGATACACGGAACGGTGATGGAGCTCGCCACGGTCGCGAAGGACTACGAGACCGCATTGGCCGTTGCAGCGGGAAGCAAGATGCAGGCGATAGTAGTGGACGACGATCAGGTCGCTCAGAACGCGATAGACCACCTAAAGAAGAACAAGTTAGGGAGGGTGACGTTCCTTCCTTTGAACAAAGTAAGGGAAGGAAGGCCGAGGGCAAAGGCGATAATGGTCGAGAAGGAAAAGGAGTTCATCGGCTACGCCATAGATCTGATAAAATTCAATGACAAGTACCGCGCCGCATTCTGGAATGTACTGGGTGATACGATAGTGACGGCAACGCTGGAGGATGCGAGGCGCATAATGGGGGACCTCCGTTTAGTGACGAAGGCCGGCGAGCTCATCGACCCGTCGGGAGCGATGACCGGCGGCACACTGAATCCGAGCACGCAGCTCAAGTTCGGCCCCGCATCGGAATCCGCACTGGACGCGATCGGCGTGAAGCTGAGGGAGGCGACCTCGGCGCTTGAGAGTTTAAAGCAGAGACTGCGCGAAGTGAGGAACGAACTGCGCATGTATGACGATGAGATGCACAGCGCTTCAAAGGGAGCGGCGGACATACAGGGGAAGATCGCCGGCTACGAAGCACAGCTTTCAGTGCTTCGCGAGAAGAAGAAGAAGGCGGCCGACGATCTCAGCATCGAAAAGGGAAAACTCACGGAAGCGCAGAAGGAGTTGGATGCCGCATCTGCGGCACTGGCGAAGATATCTGATCAGCTGACCGCGCTGAAGGATGAAAGGGCGGCGATACGAGAGAAGATGGTGCAGATCGCGCCGGCGGACATGCAGGAGCAGATGCAGTCCGGCCAGGACAACCTGCTGAACGCGCAGGCCGAACTCAACGACCTGACCCTGGAGCTTCAGGCACTGGAGGCGGAGCGCGATGCCATAGAGGGCAGGAAGAAGGCGTTGCTCAAGGACATAAAAGCGGCGGAAGAGAAGATATCCTCAAGGACGGCGGAAAAGGAGCAGGCGGAAGGGATCATCGGACGCCTGAACATCGACCTCGAAGGACTGAGAAGGATAGAGGTGGATTTCGAGTCCAAGATATCCGACCTGAGGGATGCAAGGGACAAGGTCCTTTCAGATAAGATATCAACTGAATCGGAAAGGGATAATGTCACAGATAAGATAGGGACGAAGATCGGGATAGCCGCAGGGCTTGAAGCAAAGATACAGATCAGCGAGGAGAACGTCAAACAGCTCAAGGAGGAGGTATCACAGCTGAAGGTCGAGGTGACGATGCCGGTCCCGTCAGAAGAGGAACTGAAGAGGACGATAAAGTCATGTGAGACTGTGATATCGAAGATAGGCACGGTAAACCTGAGGGCGATAGACGACTTCGACGACAAGAAGGAAAGGCACACCCGGCTTTCGGACGATGTCAAGAAGATGAGGGTGCGCATCGATGAGCTGACGATGCTCATGGACTCGATCAACAAGGAGAAAAAAGGATTGTTCATGGAGGTCTACGACGGTGTCAACGCCAATTTCAAGGAGATCTATGCGGAACTGTCCAACGGCGGCGAGGCATACATGAAGCTTGAGAACGAGGAGGCACCGTTCGAAGGCGGTCTAATGATAAACGCGAAACCGAAGAACGGCAAACTGCTGAGACTGGAAGCGTTAAGCGGAGGCGAGAAATCGCTGACCGCATTGGCATTCATATTTGCGATCCAAGAGTTACAGCCGTCGCCGCTGTACGTGCTTGACGAGGTCGACATGTTCCTCGACTCGGTGAACACCGAACTGGTCGCGAAGCGTGTCAAGAAGAGCAGCGCCAAGGCGCAGTTCGTTCAGGTCTCGTTAAGGAAAGTGGCGCTGGAGAAGGCGGACCACCTCATAGGTGTGACCCGTCAGCCCTCCGGCGTAAGCAAGATAATCTTCCAGCCGGACCTCGCAGAAGTATCGAGATATGAAGGCGATGCCGGCGAAAAAGCAAAAGAAGGGATATAAGTGGAAAGGGATGGGAAAGAAAAAGGAAAGATGGAAGAGATGGAGCAACATCTGCTCTTCCATAAAGCTCTGATCGACGATAATGTCGGGACAGGGAAGATAGATAAATACATCGGCCTGCTGAGGGACGGAGGGCCAACCGAGACAATGAACGACCCGGTGGACGAGTCCATAAGATCAGCGTTCTCGCTCGTGCTTGAACACGATCAGGACCCATGGGCAATAGATATCGTTGAATTTGCGCACGTATACTCAACGAAGAAGGTGAAGTCCGCGGTGGACCTCATAGTCGCCGGGAAACTGATACACATGGCGTGGAAGATCCTCAAGATGCAGTCAGCGGTGACGCTGGAAGAAGGAGAACGGGAGGAGATCGAGAACGACGGATTCGACATGGGATTCGATTTCGATGCGATGTATGAGCCAGATAAGCTATATGTTCCGGACGTGGAGTTCAGAGAGGCGATAAGGAGGTCCACTGTCCGTCCGATAACGATGATCGAGCTGCTCGATGCGTTCGAGGAAGCGAGGGACGAGATGGAGACGTATATGGCTCGTGAGCAGGCGCGCCTCGAACTTCTCGCCAAGCAGCCGAAGTTCAACAACAAGGCGCACCTGGAGGACGACTCCAAGGAGTACGGCCGCATACTCGATAATATTGAGAACCTGGGGACGGGACCGATACCGATACGTGACCTGTATGTAAACAGCATAAAAGCGAATATCACGACGATCGTCGGCGTTCTGTTCTGGGTGAAAGAGGGCAAACTGACGATATGGCAGGACAACATGCCGTACGGTGAGATCTACGTGGAAAAGATAACCGAGTGGATAGAGGGGAAGATCGAAGATTCGGAGGCCCAGGAGCTGGTGAAGAGGGCGGTGGTCTGAGGTGGATGCAAGGAGTGTCGTTGAGGCGGCGCTCTTCGCCAGCGCCAAAGGGCTCCGCGTGATAGATATCGCGAACCAGACCGGCCTGACCGAGGAGTCAGTGAGAGTATCGCTGAAGCAGCTTGCGGTGGAATACGAAAAGATGGGGTCGGCGATAAAAGTGGCGAAGATAGATGCCGAATATGCATTCCAACTGAAGGAAGAGTATGCCCATTTCACCGAAAAATTCACAGAGACAGAGATATCAAGGGGCGTGCAGAGAACGGCCGCCGTCATAGCATACCATCAGCCGGTGCTGCAGTCCGAATTATGCAGGACGCTCGGCCCGAGGGTGTATGATGACGTCCGCAGGCTGATCGAACTGGACCTCATACAGGGGAAGCCGAAAGGGCAGACGCTTGAGCTGACAACAACGAAGAGGTTCGCCGAACACTACGGGATAGAAGGAACAAGCAAGGCACACATAAAGGACTGGATAGCGAAGATGGACAAAAAAGCGCCGGAATAATATCATTTCGGCGGGAACGCCGCACCCCGTCCCCCTTTCCGCGGGCGCTGCGGCAAGATATCCGGTCATATCATGTTCCGTGTGTTCACGAAGTCAGTTGATCAGAGACGTGTTTTCGTCACAACGAATCATTTATATAATCTACTGGGCATGGACGGACGGTCACTATGGTCATGCCGTTAGCTTTATTGGAAAAATCTATAGACAAACGTATCTCGCTCCTGCTGAAGGACAACAGGGTCCTGGAAGGGAAGCTGAAAGGATACGACGAGTACATGAACATGGTACTTGAGGAGACGGAAGAACGCACTGCAGAACAGGAGAGGCGTCTCGGCACCGTTGTTCTCAGAGGGAACAACGTAGTGAGCATCACAACGCTCTGATGATACGTCCCCAAAGGTTGTGGTCTTCATGGGCAGACTGTTCGGCACGAACGGCGTGAGAGGGGTCGTGAATGAGGACCTTACGGCAGAGCTTGCACTGAGGCTCGGTAAGGCGATAGGGGCATTTTTTAAGGGCACACTGGTAGTGGCATCCGATACACGGGATTCCGGCGGCATGATAAAGGCGGCCGTGGTATCCGGCCTGATGTCAACGGGCGTGAATGTGGTGGACATCGGAATAACGCCGACCCCTGCACTGCAGCATTATGTCAGGACGCATGAGAACGCATCCGGAGGCGTGATGATCACGGCATCGCACAATCCTCCCGAGTTCAACGGGATCAAATGCATAGGCCCGACCGGTCAGGAAGTGACGAGGGATGCGGAGGACAGGATCGAGGCGATATATCAGGAGGATATCGGATGCTGCGGATGGAACGAGGTGGGCACCGTCACGTACGACGGCACCGCCACCGAATCCTACGTGAATGCGGTGATAAAGCACGTTGATATCAACGCGATACGGGATGCGAATATCACGGTCGTACTGGACTGCGCCAACGGCGCCGCATGCGTATCCGCACCGTTGCTGCTCCGGAAGCTCGGGGTCAGGGCGATAACACTGAACGCCAACCCGCAGGGCGATTTCCCGGGCCATCCGAGCGAGCCCGTCCCGGAGAACCTGAAGGATATGATCACCCTCGTAACATCATCGAAAGCGGACCTGGGGATAGCGCATGACGGCGATGCCGACAGGACTGTGTTCATATCCGGTGACGGCGAGTACGTGAGCGGCGACAAGAGCATGTCCCTGATCGCGCAGTATATCCTTTCTGAGAGGAAGGGGCTGGTGGTGACGCCGGTAAGCTCTTCGTCGATGGTCGAGGAAACGGTCATCAATGCGGGAGGCACCGTGATGTACACGGCAATAGGCTCACCGGTCGTGGCGAAGGCGATGTTCGAACACAAGGCCATATTCGGAGGGGAGGAGAACGGCGGGCTGATATTCCCGGAGCATCAATTATGCCGCGACGGCGCGATGGCGGCCGCAAAGATGATCGAGTGCGTGGTCAAAAAAGGAAAACTCTCGGAACAGCTGGGCAGACTTCCGGTGTATCACATAGAGAAGAGGAAGATATCCTGTCCGAACAGCCTCAAGGCCCCTCTGGTGAGACATTTAAAAGAAATGTACAAAGATGTGAGGACGGACCTCACGGACGGCCTGAAAATGATATATGATGACGGGTGGGCGCTGATGAGACCATCCGGGACGGAACCGAAGTTCAGGATATTCTCGGAATCAAAGAACAGGGATGTTGCGCTGCAGAGGGCCAACGAACTGGAGATAAAGGCGATAGAGTTCGTGGAACGTGTCACGCGTTCCGATACGGACGGCGTCTGAGGTACGGAACCGGTCCACGCACGCATGATGTGATCAGCCAGCATCTAACGCTGATGTTTATAATATACCGCAACGCCCTCTTTTATGAGCCTTGCACCAAGCACCGCGGTTATGCCGCCGTGGTCGTACGGCGGCGATATCTCGACCACATCCATCCCGACCAGGCGGCCGCCGATCTCGTTGATCACCTTTTTCACATCGATCGGCATCAGGCCGAACGGCTCCTGTGTGCCGGTGCCGGGTGCGAATGCCGGGTCTATGCCGTCAATATCCACGGTAAGATAGATCTTCTCGTTCCGCACAGAATCCAACGCACGGCGCACCGCCTTCGCTATCCCGTTTTCCATTATCTCGTATGACGTGATGTACGGGATGATGTCATCCCCGTCCATCTCCTCTTCACTTATCGAACGCACTCCGAGCACGAACACGTTATCGATGCCGACCGTCTCCACACAGCGTCTCATCACGCACGCATGGCTGTGCGGCGACCCCATGAACTCATCTCTCGAATCAAGATGCGCATCAATGGAGATGACAGAGACATCATTGTAAAGTTCAACGATCGGTGCCGTTATCGAATGTTCCCCACCGATCGCCGCCGTGAATTTATTATCTCTCACAGCAGGGGACATCGAGAATCTTATCTCATCGAACATGTCCTCAGGATATATGTGATCATCAACATCCCCAAAATCATGCATCCTCGCCTCAGGCAGCCTGCCGTGCTCAAAATGGGACGCCTCAAAATTGTATGATGCGCGCCTCACGGCATTCGGTGCTTCGCGCGACCCGGAGCGGAATGTCGTTGTACGGTCGTAAGGGACACCGTATATGATCACATCTGCGTCCGACATAGCGGAATCGGCATCTGCGAATGAGAGCCCCTGAGGCATCAAACCAATCTCTGTCTTCCCATGGCGACTATGTACATGACTTCGCCGCCCTCGACGAGTTCGCTCTCATGATCATCGTTGATGGCCATGCTGAACGTCTCGAACGTCTCCAGGTCCATCAGCTGGATCTCGCTGTCGCGCATCGAAAGGATCTGTCCCTTTCTCTTATCTATCATCGGGACCTGCACCTTGGAACTTACCGGTGAGATGATCGACCTCTTCGCGCCGGTGAATATGCTCGTTGCTTCGATGCTCGCTTTTGCGGACCCGTGCTTGCCGGGTTTGGACGTGGTCATCGATACGATCTTGCACGGCTCACCGTCTATGTTCAGGTACCTTCCGACCTTCAGTTCCCTTACTTCTTTCTGCTCCCACATTGTGATCACTCCTCAATCTTTACTATGTTTAAATATTTGTCCGTCCGTCGTTTACCTTTTGCGTTTCGTCTTCTGCCTGCCGGCAGGAACTTTCTTCTTCGGCGGCTCAGGATACTTTGTTCTGATGTCTGCGACCTTCTTCCCGAATTCTTTCAGCAGCACATCACCGATGAAATCACCTTTGTAATTGTCCACCTTCGCCGCGATCAGCGCCTTTCCGGCCAGTGCCCGGGATATGTTGCCGCGCTGCCAGTACGGGGCGCGATGGACGTCCGGATGCTGGAATATCATGCCGTGCTTCGGCGGCCTCTTACCGGAGCGCAGATGCCTGAACATGGCTTTCTCGGCACCGAGAAGCTGCAATGTGGACGACGGCAATGACGCCAACCGGTCAAGCCCTCCCGCCGACGATATGAGACGGGCGGACAGCGGTCCGCCCAAGAGCGCGCACATGCTCGGCGCAACCCGATCAACAAGATCGGAGATGTATGATTCGGTCCTCTCGCGCTCGTCATATATCCCGCAAAGCGTATCAGCGAGATGAACTACCGCATCCATGTCCGAGAGATCCATCTCGGCACCTATCGACTCTATGTCCAATCCCAGTTCGTTCATTATCCCGCAACGACCGCCGTGCTTCGCAATGAGCTCGCAGTATCTTCGGTCCTTCGCATGGTCGCCAAGCTCCGGGAAATGCATGCCGTACCATTCGTGCAGCCTCTCATTCATGAGGTTGCAGGATGCGATGAGGTCATCAAGATGTCTTATCGCCTGGACGAGGCTCCTGTCCCTCGGTATGGGCTCAGATGTCCTCATTTTTCCGAGAATGATCATAGTATCATGCATCAGGTCCCCTCCGAAGCCGTATTCCTCGGCGGTTATGAACGATGAATCGAACAACATCGGTTTTCCGAGCTCTGATTGCCTTCTCTCGGCCACACGCAGCTTTTTCACGTTCTCCGAAAGTTCGATCTCCTCCGGCAGGAGCGAGCCGCGCTGCATCAGCGCCAGCTTTTCCGCGATATGTTCAGCGTTCTTCGGCATCAGCCGTTTTTCGATGACGCGCGCGTCATCGCACAGGAACACCCCAAACCATTTTGTAACAAGGATGATGATATCACATCCCCTTCAGCTTGTGGACCTCTTCGCCCGGAAGCCCTTTTACGTTGCCGACGACCAGCTGCAGGTGCGCCTGGAACTCCAATTCCTCCATGCGGTTGCATGCTTCCTCCATCGTTCTTCCCTGTGTGACCGCGCCGTGGCTCTCCATCAGCATGGCCGATGCCTTCGACACTTTCGCGACCTCATCGACCAGCTCATTGGAACCGGGGGTGCAGTATGGTACCAGGGGAACATCACCAAGCAGGATCACGCCCTCCGGGGTGAGGTCCGCCCTTATCTTCTCGCCTTTCACGGCAAGCGCAGTGCAATATATCGGATGGCAGTGCACCACTGCATTGATCTCCTTTCTGCGGCCGTACAGCGCCAGGTGGAATCTGTGCTCTATGGATGGCTTCCCTTTTCCTATGACCTTTCCATCCATGGACACCTTGACCATGTCGTCCGGCGACAATGATCCCTTATTCCTTCCGGACGGCGTTATAAGTATGCCGTCGTCCGTCCTGATGCTCACGTTGCCGCCGGCCGAGACCAGTAGCTCCTTATGATATAATCTGGAGCACGCATCGCAGAGGGTCTTCCTTGCATCCTCCTCATTCAATGTGTCACCTCATCCTGCCTATCTCCAGAGGCCTCAGTATGCCCCTCTCGGTGATGAATCCTGTCACGTACCGCGACGGCGTAACGTCGAACGCCGGGTTCTTGGCACCGGAACCTACGGGAGCCACCCTCATGCTGCCTACCATAGTGACCTCTTCCTCCGATCTGTATTCGATCTCTATCTTATTGCCGTCCTCGGCGGCGAAGTCGAATGTGGACACGGGAGCGGCCACATAGAAAGGTATCTTCAATTCCTTTGCAATCACCGCTTTTTCGTATGTTCCGATCTTATTGGCAAAATCGCCGTTCGCGGCTATGCGGTCCGCTCCGACTATCACCATGTCAATACCCATCTTCATGAAATGGCCGGATGCACCGTCAACTATGACCGAATGGGGTATCCCTTCCTGCAGGAGCTCCCATGCGGTGAGCTGCATCCCCTGCAGCCTCGGCCGGGTCTCCGACACGAAAACGAACACATTCTTTCCGTCATCGTGCGCCTTCCTGATGGGCGCCAGCGCAGTGCCGACATCAACCGTCGCCAGAGCTCCGGCGTTACAGTGAGTCATAACGGTGCATCCCTCATTCATCAGCGCCGCCCCGTGCTCTCCTATTCTTTTACAACTGTCGACGATCGTCTGCGCATAATCATCAGCGGCCTTCTGCGGAGGCACTTTGTTCCTGAGCGCATTCAGCATGTGATCCACGGCATAGAACAGATCGTTCGCTGTGGGTCTTGCAGCCCTTATCAGATCGGCAGCATCCTTGAGGTTCCTTCCGTTCAGTGCCGCGAGGCACATCCCGTAAGCGGCCGCCGCTCCTATCGACGGGGCGCCGCGTATCGTCATGTTCCTTATCGCCAACGCCACATCGCTGTGGTCCCTGAAGCTGACGATGTGAATGTCGTTGGGCAACCGGCGCTGGTCTATCATCCTGACCTCGCCGTTACTGAACCACACTGCCCTCATGTCCTTCTTTTTATCGCCAAGACCGACCTTCATGCCATCACAGGGAACAGTATAGGAATGAATTATTATTAACAATCTCGTCTGAAAGAGGCGGTATCGTGCTCAATATTACATATAAAAAATATATTCACTATAGCAGGCAATGTTTTATCTGAGTATTGCATGCGGTCTGACGATGGACGAAAGCTTTGATATTTACACCACCGTGAACGGGCTTGTACAGGTTTCAAATCCGGTGAGAAAGCAGATATTATCTCAGTTGGCGCTGTCAGACCTTTCGTTGACCGACATATCCAATATGACTGGGAAGGCGCAGTCGACACTGTCCGTTCATTTGGACAAGATGGCAGGCGAAGGTCTAGTGGCCTTCAGGGACGACCCGGCGGACAGCAGGAGGAAGATTTTCAAATTATCATCAAAGCTGATGGCGCGCTCACGCACCGTCAACGAGGACGGGAAGGATATATACCTCAAGACGCTGGAATGCATAACCGACCGCAGCAGCAACGTATTTAAGATAATGCTGAGGGCGATGATAGTCGGCGCGGAGACGTCCGGGCTGTGCATAGGTGCCGCCATGCGCCACATCGGCAAAGGCATGGGCAAAGTGCTGGCAAGGTCAGTGAGATCGACGAAGGTCGAGGACATAATAAGCGAGCTTCAGGAATTCTACGAGATACATGACATCGGCGAGGTATGCGTGTACACATTCATGCCGTTGACGATAATAGTCCGTGACAGCTATGAGGTCACGCAATGTGCCGCAGAGTCCATATCCATGTTCAGCCAGGGGCTTTTTGTGACGGTGCTCGAGGAAATAACAAGGAAGCGCTATAAGATAGCATCAAGCGAGTCCTTCGGCGCAGGCAACAATTACTCCAAGTTTGTGTTAGAGCAGATCATCTGACATCGTAAGTTATCAACACGCCGTTACCGAGGACCTTTGCGCTCTTCAGCTTCAGCGTGAGGCCGTTCTCACATATCCATCCCTCGCCGTCCACCGGTGTAGGGGAATCACGCCCGCCGATCAGGAGCCCGCCGACGAACACGCTGTATTTGTCCACAAAGCCCTCTTTGAAGAAAGACGCTATCGTCTTGCCGCCCCCCTCGATGAGTATCCTCTCTATCCCGAAACCGGCAAGCAGTTCCATAGCCTTTGCCAGACTGAAGGGACTGCCGCATTTTATTGTTTCCGTTTCGGTCCCCCACTCCTCAGTGCAGTCATCATCCGTCAGTATGAGCGTGGGAGAGCGACCATCGATCACCTGTGCGTCCTTGGGGGTCCTCCCGTGCGGGTCTATCACTATCCTTATAGGATTGTTATAGAACGATGCGCCCTTGATCGTCAGGTGCGGGTCGTCCGCTATTATCGTCCCTATCCCGACCAATACCGCATCATATCTTTTCCTGAGCTCCCTGGCACGGGAAAGGTCCTCATCACTTGATATCCTTACTTGTTTCCTGTCGCTGCCCGCTATCTTGCCGT
Organism: Methanomassiliicoccaceae archaeon; assembly: GCA_031285205.1. Lineage (GTDB taxonomy): Archaea > Thermoplasmatota > Thermoplasmata > Methanomassiliicoccales > Methanomethylophilaceae > Methanomicula. The sequence continues at coordinate 12,765 of JAITWO010000050.1, forward strand.
CGGCGGACATGGCGCAGTTCACATGGATGAACGGTCTTTTCTTCATTTCTTTTCCCCCGGATTTACTGTAAGATTATATACATGCCCTTTGCGCTCAACACCGAACCTGACGTCAAGGAATGTCTCCAAAGTATCCATCTGGCTCAGCAGGTGCCTGCTTATCCTGGACACAGTGAATTCAGACAGGCCGTTCGCCATCGCCATGTACGGCAGCAGCTGATCGGCGGTATGAACGTCCATCGTGGCACCTGAGCCCATCTCTTTCAGAAGGTCCTTCGCCACATCCTCGCCCGCCTGCTTCGCAGGGTGGCCCTTTGTTGTCAGAACATTGCTACCGAGCCGTCCGTTATCGTAGACGGCGACCAGCGACAGCCCCGCGCCCTTTGAGCTTCCGGCAGTGCGCTGAACGTTTATGTTCACGGGACAGTCAAGGTCGAGCATATCCTCGCATGATGATACCATATCATCCTTGATCCCGTCCTTCAGGCACTGGATGTACAGCACTCCTTCTATCCTCCTCAGTTCACCGAGGTCGGTTATCACCAGCGGCCTAATATCTCCGATCGGGTCAAGCTCCGCCACCACTCTGCCTCCGCCGTCAGGGTAGAACCCTCTGTCCACAATGTTCAGCCGGGCATGTATCCCCATGCGCTCCATCAGCGGGAACAGGACCTGCTGATACGAATCGATGGGAGGGGCCCACATCACGTTCGTTCCGCCGCGTACATCCACCGTGACCTTCTTCTTATGGTTGCGGCCCGCCAGCATGACCGCCTGCAGAACGAGGCTGATGCTCCCTGCGGTACCGATGTCCAATGTTATCTCCGAGTTATGCGCACCACCCGGCCTGAAGACAAGCTCGCGAGACCCCGCATGATTCCCTATGACCTCGGAGCCCGTCATGTCCGCCACGGCTTTGACGGCGACGCAATGCTGCTTGGAAAGGCCGTTCGTCGGTCTGTTCTCCCTTATCCTTGTCAATCGCGCCTCTATGCCCGTTATGGCAGAGAGCGCGACGGAGGAGCGTACCACCTGTCCCCCGCCCTCTCCCTTTGAACTGTCGATCTCAAGCATGTAATATCTTCTCTGTATAGACAGCGCAACGATATAAAGATTACAAAAAGGGCAGACAGGACAGCCTCCGGGGAAACCGCAACGATCGCGGATCGAAATAAAAGGAAATCAGCGGGCGCGTCCGCCTTTGAAGATGTTCACACATTCCTCTGGAAGATAAAGTACACAGCCGCGACCTCCCTGGATCACTACGGCGGGCATACGCACAGCATCGTCTTATCATTCGAAGGACCGCGATCGCATCCGCAGCCGCACAGGTACCAGCGGATCCGTCGGCGGCTATGCCTGCACGGAGATATCGTCGGAAGACATATCGCAGGTAAATGACTGCCCCGATTAAAAGTTGGTCCGCGTATTCAGGTTTGCAGCTAGAATGACACGGACCGGATGACAATGGGGAATTTCGAAGATAAAGATTTGCTACCGAGAGGTTCGTTTTA
>JAITWO010000008.1 GCA_031285205.1 Methanomassiliicoccaceae archaeon
TCCCGATGTAGTTCTTGTCTGGAACTTCCGTCTTCTGTACCCCGTCCTTGCCGTACTTAATGTCTAGTTTCATTTGAGACCGACAAAGAGGATTGTTGAGTCTAATATTAATTACTTATTTCTCCGCCCGCGGCGCGGCCCCTCGGGTGATAATTCTTATTTAGCGAACCAATATACCTCAATCAATGGTCTCCCTGAAAGAACTGTGGGAAAGAGAAACGATCGACGGCATCAGGAACGTCATACGGAAACCGCCGGGGCTGGGCCCGGGAGATGATTCCGCCGTCATCCCTTCCCTCGGAGGAGATATCATTGCGTGTGTTGACAGCGTCACTTTTGCGAGGCATTTCCCAAAGGGCATGAAATACGAGGAGTTAGGCTGGACCGCCGCCGCGGTGAGCATTAGCGACCTGGCCGCAATGGGCGCCGTTCCGTTGGGGCTGTTGGCGGCGCTTACGATGCCGCCGGACCTTGATTCGTCTTCGTTGTACGACATCATGGCCGGCATGGACGCATGCGCCGAGGCGTTCGACACGTATATTTACGGCGGGGACACAAAATTCGGATGCGGTGCGGTATCGTGCACCGCGATAGGATCGATGGAAGGGCGTAAACCGATGCTGAGGTCCGGCGCAAAGCCCGGGGACATCGTTGCCGTGACCGGTTCGCTGGGGTCCGCGGCGGCAGGGTTCTTTGCCATTGAAAAGAACATTTCGGGTGTGCCGGCGACCTCGCTGATGACCCCCGTGCCGCGTGTAGCGGAAGGCATCGCCCTGTCCTCTTCCGGCGGCGTGACCTCCTGCATCGACCTGTCGGACGGACTCGCGGAAGGAGCGAGGAGCATCTGCGGCGCCAGCAGAGTGGGGATGGACATCCATATGGACTTCCTGCCGGAGGGTGACGGGGTCGATACCGTCTTCAGCAAAGCGGGCGTTCGGAAAGAAGATATGATGCTGTATTGGGGCGGGGATTACGAACTGCTGTTCACCTTCGACAAGGACAAAAGAGAAACTTTATACGATCATGATATCGATTTCTCCATCATCGGGATCGTCACGAACGATCACGCCCCTTATATTAATTATGAAGATAAGAGAGAGGTGATGGGCAACGGCTGGTATTAACCCCAACATAGAGGCGAGGTACTATCACCGCGACGGCGACGTTTACGTCTGCGACCTTTGTCCGCACAGGTGCAGGATACGCGAGGGAGGGTTCGGCAAGTGCCTGGCAAGAAAGGGCGAGACCGACAAACTGATCGCAAATAATTACGGAAAAGTGTCGTCCTTCAGCGTCGACCCCATGGAAAAGAAGCCTTTTTACCATTATTATCCGAAGACCAAGATATTCTCCATGGGAGGAGTGGGATGCAACATGAGCTGCAGGCACTGTCAGAACTATTCCATCTCCATGAGCCCTTCCGGCAGGAAGCGCACCACTTACGAATCGCCGGAGGATATCGTCGCGTTCTGCAGGAAAGAGAAGTTCGATGCGATCGCGTTCACTTACAACGAACCGATAATCTGGTTCGAGTACATCATGGACATCGTTAAGGAAGCTCCGGACCTGAGGTGCGTGCTTGTTAGCAACGGCCTCATCTGCGAAGAGCCGCTGAGGGAGCTGTGCAAGGTCACCGATGCCATGAACATAGATATCAAAGGGTTCACCGAGGAGTTCTACATGGCAATCTGCGGGGCGCATCTCGCCGACGTGATGAGGTCGGCGGAGATCGTGAGCGAAGAGGGCGTGCATCTGGAGATCACTTATCTTGTGATACCTGGTTACAACGACAAGGAGGAAGAGATCGAAAAGTTCGCCACTTGGGTCAGAGACAAACTGTCCCCGGAGACCCCGGTGCACTTCTCAAGGTTCCATCCCGATTTCGAGATGATGAACGTCCCCATAACCCCGCTGGAGACGCTGTTCATGTGCAAAGAGACGGCGAAAGAGTGCGGCCTCGACTATGTTTATGTGGGGAACGTGCTTGCGGACGACTCGTCCGACACGTACTGCCCCAACTGCGGGGCGCTGGTGATCCGCCGCACGGGATACCTCGTGGACCTTCTGGCGCTGAACGGGGTACGCTGCGCACAGTGCAGACAGCGGCTGCGCATCAAAAGATAAGGAACAGCGGGTTCCCGATTATTACCATCACAGCGACCGCCGCGGCTATCATGATTATGAAGGGTATCATTGGCGTGACCCAGACGTCCTCTTTCCCGGCCTCCTTAAGCCTGGCGTAGATGCCTTCGACCTCTTCCTCGTCGGGTATCTTTATGCGCTTTGTCTCACCGTCGACGATGTCCTCAAGCGGCCATACGTCCGCGCCTTCGGCCTCGGACATTTTCATCCTGTACCCTGAGAACATCCTTTTCGAGAATCCGCTATCCTTCGCGTTCCTCACCCCGAAGTACAGAATGAGTGGGATGGTCATCAGCGCGGCGACGAACAGCACCGATATCGAAAATACGAATATCTGACTGAAGAGAAGGTTGGGGATTTCTATCAGCGGCAGTCCGAAGAAATGAGGATAGATGGGGAACATAACGGTCAGCGTGATGAGGCACTTGACGTCCGCCCCTCCTCTGACGACGTTCGTCATGTACAATCCGACGAATATCAAATAGAAAACGGGCACCGACGCCCATGCGATGAAGATGTTCTCTGACATGTTGGGATAGAGCGGGATGATGAAAAGCAGCGCCATCGGCAGATAGAACAAGAGAGGATTGAACTCCTTGTCCCACAGAATATCCAGAAGGACCATCGCGGTGCCCGCCGCCAGGAGGACGTACTCCCACCTGAACCCGGTCAGATCGATAGAGTATATCAGGAACAAAATCAGGCCCGCTGACCCGATCACTATCCAGTGAACATCGGGGACCTCCCGGTCCTTCCAGTCCCTCACGCTTGCGGACACCAGTACCGCCACTGTGATGATTACCGCAACTATTCCGATGATCTCTTCGGTTTCCACGCCCCCGTAACGACCCTGACAGATATTATTTTATTCTATCATGGGGTCTTGGTTCTCATGAGAACCGCAAGAGTCACGGCATTCTTTCTGGTTGTTCTGGCAGTGTCGATGCTCTGCATCCTGCCCGCAACGGCCTCCGACTCAAGCGTTTCAAAGAACGATGTGATGCTGGTCTCGTACGGGGAACAGCTTCAGATCAGTGCCGGTTCCTCAGACAGTTTCAGGATAGAGATCGTGAACCTCCTGAGTTACGCCGAGAACGACATAAGCAACTACAGGATGGTCTCCGTTGAATTCGTTCCTCTGCCGGAAATAACGATCTCGGTCGACGAGGCGGACAGGGATTTCGTCCTTGAAGGGCAGATGCACCGCTCCGTGAGGGTGACCGTCGATGTGGACAAATACGCAGCGGCGGCCGAGTACGAGATAGGCATCGTCCTGAAGGTGATGGCGCTCGGCGACGGCACCGTGACGGAGACCACAGATCCCGTGCTTGTAAAGTTGGTAGTTCTTTCCCCTCTCTCGTCAGGGGATTCCTTCAACAGGATACTGGGGATATTCGACAATCCTTTGCCCGACCCCTTCAACACCCCCCTCGCATCCGCTATCATCACGTTCTTTTTGTGGATCATAATCGGCATTCTGATAATGCTGGTGCTGACCCCTCTCATCGTCAGGATAGTCGTGCGCGGCAACGAAGAGGAAGGAAAGAGCCTGAAGAGCGGCCTGCGCATCCTTATCCCGCTTGTGCTGGTGCTCTATGCTTTCGACGAGGGCCTCCGCGTATACGGTGCCGGCGAGGAGATGATCGGCACGGTGGAGATGTGGTTCAACATGTTCTACATCATTCTGGGGGCGATAATATCCTGGAAGATCTACCTGGCGTTCGTTCAGTACACCATATCCAAGATCTCGAAGAACAAGCGCATCGATCAGAAAGATGTGGACATAGAGCCGCTGCTGCGCCTGCTGGGAAAACTGGTGATCGCCGTCATGTCCGTCGCGCTGATCATGTCCGCCTGGGGATTCGACCTCACGGCGATAATAACAAGCGCGGGAATAATCAGCCTAGGCATCACATTCGGAGCGCAGAGCGTCCTGAGCCAGTTCTTCAGCGGCATGGTCCTTCTGATGACCCGTCCCTTCAAATCCGGAGACCTGGTGAGGATCGGCGATACCAAAACAATATACCGCGTGTCCTGCGTCAACATCATGAACACCGTCTTCGAGAATTGGGATAACAAGGAGACGGTCATCATGCCCAATAACGCGGTCTCGTCGTCAACCATCGTGAACCTGACCGGCGACGGCCTGATCTACAAGGTCACCGTGTTCATGAACATAGCGTACGACAATAACATAGACCTTGCGAAGGAGCTCATGGAAAATGCGGCGGTGGACCACCCCAACGTGATAACCAACGGATCGGTCGACATGCCCTCTACGAGGGTCACGGCATTCCTTGACTCGGCGATAGAGATCAGGCTCACCGGCTACGTCTACGATTTCAACGACAGCGGAAGGATCGGCGGAGAGTTGAGAGAAGCTATTTTCAAAAGCTTCAAGGAGAACGGCATAAGCGTGCCGTTCCCGCAGATGGACGTCCACCTCGACGCGGTCCGCGGAGAGGACCTCCGGAAGTAAAGGGACGGTTGATCCTCCTCCCTTCTATAGTGTTTTTCGTTGATCGTCAGACGATATCATGACAATTTTTATATCATAGTTGGGCTTATGCGCAATTGATCTACGAAATCAGGAAAAACAGTGATTAAGATGATAGACAACCTCGACAAGAAGATTTTGGAAATCATGAAGAGAGATTCCCGCCGTCCGTTCGTTGAGATAGCGAATCAGTTGGGAGTGTCGGAAGGCACCGTAAGGAGCAGAGTGCACAGGATGTCCGAGGAGGGAGTGATCCGCGGATTCACCATAAAGACCAGTTCGAAGAACGTCAAAGCGCTCGTGGAGATCAGGATAGATGTCAACACCGACACCGACGTGATAGCCAGAGAGCTGGCTAGCTACGAGGGCGTGACGGAGGTGTTCGAGGTCACCGGCGATCAGGACATTATCGCCCTGATAGACGTCGAGACCTCCCATCACCTCAACGAGATCATCGAAAAGGTCAGAAGGTACGACAACATACTCAGCACACGCACCAGGCTTATATTGAAGGAGCACTACGGAGTCAATTGAGATGTTCAGAGGTACCTCCACCGCGATAATAACGCCCTTCACGAAGGACAACAAGATAGACGAGGAGGGCCTCAGGAGACTTGTGGACTTCCAAGAGATGAACGGCATCGACACCGTCGTGCCCTGCGGCTCCACCGG
>JAITWO010000033.1 GCA_031285205.1 Methanomassiliicoccaceae archaeon
CCGAGCCTGTGTAGAACTGCCCTATCGGATGACCCTGCACCGCAGCTTTCATGTACCATCCGAACGCCTTAGCGGGATCGGCGTACGCACAGGGCGACGGCGTTGGAAAGGATCAAAAAAAGGCGATCGAATGGTTCGATAAAGCCGCGATGCAGGACCATCCGGATACGCTGTACCTGTTGGCATGCTTCTATTCGGGCGGAAGTGTCACGGAAGATCGGAAGAAGGCGTTCGCGTTGTACAAAAGGGCAGCGGACCTCGGTAATATATCGGCATCCTACGAGGCCGGTGTGTTGCTACTTAGCGGCGAAGGCATCACCGAAGACCGCGTCAAGGCTCGCGAATATTTCAGAAAGGCGGCGGACGGCGGTGACAATGCGGCAGAGAAGAAACTCGAAGAGATGGATTCATACGACGAGAGAATAAATGCTGCAGCGGAAAAGAAGCTCACAGAGTTCAGAGAAAAGGCGGAGGCAGGGGATGCAGAGGCCCAGTACAAGATGGGGATGTGCTACATTGAAGAGCCAGATGTCCCACAGGACCGTTCCAGGGCGTTCGGATGGTTCCTGAGGTCTGCGGAGAACGGGTATGCAGACGCGCAATATCGTCTCGCCGTTATGTATGCGTTCGGAGAGGGCATACAGGCGGACTTTGAAAAAGCGACCCATTGGTATCAGAAGGCCGCCGAGGCCGGCAATGCGGCCGCTCAATATGCAACAGGCATAATACATTATGAGGAGGGGATCTCGGGAGACGGAGATCTTGAGAAGGCGTTCGGATGGTTCCTGAGGTCTGCGGAGAACGGGTATGCGGATGCGCAATGCCGTGTGGGGATGTGCTGCAAGGACGGCATAGGCACACGTCAGAACATCACGAGATCGGCGGAATGGTTCCTGAAAGCGGCGGAACAGGGGATAGCGGAGGCACAGATGTGGTCCGGTATATTCTTCATCCAAGGTGCCGGCGTTCTCAAAGATAAGAATAAAGGGATCGAATGGTACACACGGGCGGCGGAGAACGGAGAGCCGCGGGCGCAGAACGACCTCGGTGTGTTCTGCCACAGCGGAACGTACGTTAAAAAAGACGAGGAAGCGGCAGGAAGATGGTTCCTGAAAGCGGCGGAACAGGGCCATCCGCAGGCGCAACACAGTATAGGCTCATATTACGACAACGGACTGGGCGGTTTCCCCAAGGACGAGGTAAAAGCGTTCGAGTGGTTCACGAAAGCCGCGGAACAAGGCAATGCGGACGGGCAGCAGTCCGCCGGGCACTGCTGCATGTACGGCCTTGGCACCGAAAGGAACTACAGGAAGGCAGAATACCTCTTGACGCTGGCAAAGGAGCAGGGGCACCAGGATGCGGTCAGGGACCTGAGGGCGATGCGGAAGAACGGATGGGTAAAGTGACAACAGCCACGGAACACCGCATGGGCACCTAACGGCACGTGAATAAAGATAGGAAGGGCGCGGCCGGATCTCAGCCCCTTATTGTGGGTCCAGTCAGAACATTCTGAACATCGTGATATGACAGACGGTCCGTGCATAGTGCCGTATATATTAATTAAGAATGAAAATTCAGTAACATTAATATAGAAGAACTAAATTACGTTTGTCTCAGAATATAGGAGAGTACATTCTATGTATGGTTCCGGTAATCAGCCAATTATAGTCCTCAAAGAGGGCACAGAGAGAAGCAAAGACAAAGAGGCACAGTTCAACAACATCGCCGCCGCGAAAGCCGTGGCAGATGCGATAAGGTCCACGCTCGGACCGAAAGGGATGGACAAGATGCTCGTCGACACGATAGGTGACGTCGTAATAACGAACGACGGCGTCACGATACTGAATGAGATAGACGTGCAGCACCCGGCCGCAAAGATGGTGGTCGAAGTTGCAAAGACGCAGGACGCGGAGTGCGGCGACGGAACGACAACGGCGGTCGTTCTGGCCGGAGAGTTATTGAAGCAGTCGGAATCGCTCATAGATTCGAACGTTCACCCTACAGTGATCACTAACGGTTACAAACTTGCCGCCACAAAGGCCATCGAAGTATTGAAAGAGATATCGGTGAAGACGGATGACAAGATAATAAAGAAAGTGGCAATGACCGCGCTCACCGGTAAATCGGTCGGAGGCGAGGATGATTATCTTTCTGATATAGTCATAAAGGCGGCGAAAGCGGTCCTCGATGACGGCAAGGTCAACGACGACAACATAAAGGTGCAGAAGAAGGTCGGCGGAGTGATAAAGGACACGTACATGGTCGAGGGTATCGTCATCGACAAAGAGAGATTACACTCACGCATGCCCAAAAAGATCGAGAACGCCAAGATCGCGTTGCTCGCGACCCCGATGGAAGTGAAGAAAACAGAGGTCGACGCGCAGATAAGCATCCGCGACCCGGCATCAATGGCGGCATTCCTCGCAGAGGAAGAGGCCACGCTGAAAGCGATGGTGGAAAAGGTCAAGTCGGTTGGCGCGAACGTTGTGTTCTCACAGAAAGGCGTCGATGACCTGGTGCAGCATTACATGGCAAAGCAGGGCATATTCGGCTGCAGGCGCCTGAAGGAGTCTGACCTCGAAGCGCTCGCGAAGGCCACCGGAGGGAACATCGTCGGCAACATCGCAGAGCTGACGGAGAATGACCTCGGAAAAGCGAAGCTCGTCGAAGAGAAGACGGTCGGTGCGGAAGACATGACGTTCATCACCGGCTGTTCCAACCCGAAGGCGGTGTCCATCATCATAAGGGGCGGGACGGAGCATGTTATGGATGAGGTAGAGAGGGCAATGCATGACGCGATACGTGTTGTCGGACTTGCCATGGAGGACGGGAAAGTGGTCGCAGGTGCAGGCGCTCCGGAGATAGAGCTCGCGCTCAGACTGTCGGAATATGCGTCATCCGTCGGCGGAAGGGAGCAGTTGGCAATAGAGGCGTTCGCAAAGGCGCTGGAGATAATCCCGTGGACCATATCCGAGAACGCAGGGATAGACAGCATCGACTCCATAATAAAACTGAAGACGGCGCACGAGAAGAAGGGCAAGGACGGCAAGTACTACGGCATCGACCTTGAGACAGGAGAGGCCGTCGACATGCTGAAGAAGAATGTCGTAGAGCCGCTGAGGGTGAAGACGCAGGCAATAACGTCAGCGACAGAGGTCGCCAACATGATCCTCAGGATCGATGACGTGATCGCATCCCGCCGCGCAGCCCCGATGAACCCGATGGGCGACCCGAGGATGGGCGGACCGGGAATGGACGGCATCGGCGGAATGATGTAAAAACGCTAAAGGGGCGAAAGCCCCCAACCTCTATTTTATCATCTTACCATTCGGCTCATCATCATCGGAAATGTTCTTCAGGGTTTAGCGCATCGGGGTATCATGGCATCAAATCCGATCCTTGAGAACATTTACGCCAGAAGGTCGGTCCGATCATTCGAGGACAGGCCGGTAAGGGAAGAGGACATAAACGAACTGATAAAGGCAGGGTTCCATGCCGCGAACGGTCTTAATCTGCAGAAGCTGAGGTTCTCTGTCGTTACGAGCAGAACAAAGCTGAATGAATACTCCGCAACAGGGAAACGGACGTTCCTGGAGTACATGGCCGCCAATGACATGACGAACCCGCATCTCGAGTCCAACCTGAGGAACGATGGATTCGACATATTCTACGGCGCTCCTGCGGCGATATTCATATATGCGGCACCGGGGATCATGACAGCAACAGAGGACGCTTCGCTTGCGGCGGGGAACATAATGCTTGCCGCAGCGTCAATGGGTCTTGGGACATGCTGGATCGGATTTGCGTACCATCTCGGCAGCGATAAGGTCTTTCTGAAAGACAATAAGGTGCCCGAAGGCCATAAATTATTGGCAGCAATAATTTTAGGTTATCCTAAAAATAAAGATCAGATGGCAACGCCGAGGGAAAGGCCGCATATATTGAACTGGGTCCGATGATAATATAAGGTGTCAGACGTTGGTCTGACACCTTTAAATACTTTTAATGTTCTTCTTTTTCGGGATGGATGCATGCGCGCAGCGCTATACGTAAGGGTTTCAACGGAAGACCAGGCCCGTGAGGGATTCTCTCTGGATGCACAGATGAAGAAGCTCGAATTATACTGCAAGGCGAGAGGATGGACCGTGGCCGATATGTTCATCGATGACGGATATTCCGGAAGAGATATCAAAAGACCGGAATACAGCAGGATGATGCTGTCCATGGACGAATGGGATGTGCTTCTCGTGATGAAGATGGACCGCATCCACCGGAACAGCGTGAACTTCGCGGAAATGATGAACCATCTGAAAAAGAACGGGAAGGAGTTCAACTCATTCCAGGAGAAGTTCGATACCACGACGGCAATGGGAAGGTTCGTGATGGATATCATGCAACGGATTGCCCAGCTGGAGAGTGAGCAGATCGGTGAGCGTGTTAAGATGGGAATGGAGCACAAGGCCCGGTCATGCTCCGGTGCATTGGGCTCGGGCCATCCGTTCGGTTATGTTTACAACAACGGGACGCTGGAGGTGGTGCCCGATGAGGCGTCAACGGTGCGTATGATATACGAACTCCGTTCACAGGGGTCGTCGACCGAGGGGATCGCCAAAGCACTCAACGAAGCATCCATACCGGCAAAGAAAGGAGGAATGTGGAACAGACAATCGGTGCACAGGATCCTTCGCAATCCGCTGTATACTGGGAAGATGAGATGGGACGGGGTGACAAGGGACAGCACCCACATACCGATAATAGAAGGGCCGTTATCCGATGATATCCAAGGAGGACAGTATGTCTAACGACATTAGATATGGTATGTTATATGATAACATATATGATAACAGATGTGATATCTTATGAGGGTGGCCATATACGCACGCGTCTCCACGGACGAACAGGCCTCCGAAGGGTTCTCGATAGACGCACAGCTGGAGATGCTGAGGGCGTATGCGGGATCGCAGGACGGCTGGACGGTACAGGATGAGTACGTGGACGAAGGACGCAGCGGGAGGAACGACAGGCGCCCCGAGTACCGGAGGATGATGCAGGACAGCAACATCCGGAACTGGGATGCGGTCCTGGTGCTCAAGATGGACCGTATCCACAGGAACAGCAGGAACTTCATGAAGATGATGGACTTCCTCAAGAAGCACGGCAAGGAGTTCGTCTCCTCCACCGAATCGTTGGACACCTCGACGGCGATGGGGAGGTTCGTGATCGACATGATACAGCGGATAGCTCAGTTGGAAAGCGAGCAGATCGGCGAAAGGACGAGGTTCGGCATGCGCGAGAAGGCGGAATCGTTACGTGACAAAGAGGGACCATCCGACGGAGTGATGGGCTTCGCACCCCCGTTCGGCTATGCGATGGACGCCGGTTCACTTGTCGCTGACGAGGCGGAACTGGAGGTTGCGAAGGACATCTTCAAATGGTATCTCGAAGGTATGACGGTCGACGGGATATGCTACCGGCTGAACCGCAGCGGCATATCGACGAGACGTTCGAACCCATGGAATAAATTCAATTTGCGGAACATACTGCATAACCCGGTGTATGCGGGATACATGAGATGGGATGGTATTCTTATAATGCACGGAGCGGAGAAAGCGGTCTCAGGAGAGGGGTTCGACAGGGTGCAGGAGATCATGTCATCAAGGACAAAGATCAGCATGAAAAAAGAGATTTTATTTATAAAGGACTCGGAGCTCCCCCCGAGTCCCAACGTATAAACAGAGATGTGTCAGCAGGCCGCACCGGCAGGTTGCAAAATGATATGACGGTGCGCTTTTTAATGAAAACTGGTGGAAAATAACCCTCTTTCTCCGATTGATATATATACTTAAAAACGCGAATATGGCTTTAAGTTGCATGGTTGTTTATCATGCAATGGAGGTTGATAAAAATGTCAGAAAATCGTGTCGACCCAACGGTTGCAGGCCTCTTTTTAGTGGGCTTCATCACGTTGTTCTTCGGCTTATTGGGAATCAATCTTTATGGTGATTCCACCGACAGCGGACTGCTCCTCGTGGCGTTCGACTTCATCGGTGTGATCGGCATATTGATGGTCATGTTCTCGTACATGGCCGGCAAGGCAGGGAACGCATACGCAACGGCACTCTTCGCATTCATAGCGGTCGCGCTGTTCGGAGTAAGCTACGGCGCCGGCGCCGGGGACAACGCTGCAATAGTATTCTATGCACTGGCGCTGTTCTTCGTGGTCTTCGCACTTGTGGGTGCCATGATCGGCGCACCGAAAATGCTGGTAATACTGTTACTCCTTGTGGCTCTCCTCTATCTCTTCGTGGGATTCTTCTTCTCCGGAAGCTCCAACGTGGATGTATGGGCGCTCATGTTCGGTATCTTCGGTCTCCTGTCGTTCCTCTTGGCAACATACATGGCCGTAGGGTTGGGTACGCAAAAACTGCCGGTATTCTGAACGGGTGAAAAAATGACAAAGACTATAGATCCGACGTCTGCGGGCCTCTTCTTAGTGGGCTTCATCACGTTGCTCTTCGGTCTGTTGGGATTCAACCTGTTCAGCGATCCGAGTGACGTCGGACTGCTTTCCGCAATATTCGACTTCATATTCGTGATCGGCATATTGATGGTCATCATAGCATGGATGGCGGGCAGAGCGGGCAATGCATACGCAACGGCACTCTTCGCGTTCATAGCGGTCGCGATCTTCGGAGCATCCTTCGGAGCGACCGCAGGACTAGAGGGAGATGCGGTCGCCCCGACGATCTTCTACGCACTAGCACTGTTCTTCATAGTGTTCCTGTTCGTAGCGGCAATGCTCGGGACGCCGAAGCTGTTGATCGTGTTGCTGTTCTTCGTGGCGCTCCTGTACCTCTTCGTCGGCGTGTACTTCGGAGAGGGGGACAAACCGTTCGCAGGTGCGGTCGGGGTGTTCGGCTTACTGTCGTTCTTCACAGCGACATACTTTGCCGCAGCGCTCAGTACACAGAAACTGCCGGTATTCTGAACAGGATGATCAGAACGACCTGAAACTTTTTACCTTCTTCATTTTTAGTTCCGTGCCAAGTTCCATGTCATCATCGATGAGCCGTCATAACGGCTTTAAATACTATTTTTATAGCTTTATATACTATATTTTCAAGCTTTTTTAAATATATTATTATATACTATGAAAGCAAATACATATATTGCATGGGAAAAATATCTCATAGCAAGGGATGGTGAAATAAATGACAGAAAATCGTGTAGATCCAACAGTGGCCGGCCTCTTTTTGGTCGCGTTCATTACGTTGATCTTTGGGTTCCTTGGCGTCAGCTTATACTCCGCCAATGAAATTTTCGGAGCGATCCCGGCAGCGGGATTAGCGACGTTGGTAGGAATAATGTTCATAGTGTTGACGGTATCCGCAATCAGGTGCGGCAACGCATTTGCGGCCGCATTGTTCGCCTTCGTGGCGATATCGCTTCTTGCGGTCAGTTCGTCGTTCGGTACCTCGGCGTTCGTGTTCATACTGCTCGGAATAATGTACATCGTGTTCGCGCTCGTAGCACTCATTATCGGTGCACCGAAGCTGCTGATGATACTGCTGTTCCTAGTTGGGTTGCTCTACATATTCGTCGGAGCGTTCGTCTATGACGGCGGCGACACGTTCGCACTCCTCTTCGGTGTATTCGGTATCCTTTCAGGTGTCGTAGCACTGTATCTGGGATTCGCACTGTCGACACAGAAGCTGCCGGTCTTCTGAAGAAGACGGCCGGAGTGAACAAGAAAACCCTTTACCTCGCTTTTATTTTATTATCGTGCGCACCCTTCACATTCAGCATAAGGACACATCTTTATATCCGCCGTTATGATTCTGTGCTGATGGCAACGAAGGCTGAGCGCAGGAGAAAACTCATAGTGATACTGATCGTGGTGCTGTTCATAGCCTCGGCACTCACCGTCGCCGTGGCCGCGACAGTGGACTGAGGCCCGCCCATTCGAAAGTATTAGATATGCCTCCCTCAATCCCTTATGCGGGATGCACATGCGCAGAAGAGATGTTCTGACAGCAGATGTAATATTAGGTGCGGTATTGATCATCATCGCGTTCCTCGCGGGCTTGGCGCAGGGGATGGCCGTGATCATAACGGCGGTCATCGCAAGGGCGCTGATCCAGACGATGGTGTACAACAGGCATGAGGATATGAGGCAGCAGACGCTGAGGAGGACGGTGCTGAGCACAGACCCTCTGTCATTCGAGATCTTGTATGTATCGGTCACAGCGGCATCTGCCGTAATGATATGGAGCGCATCGGCCCTTCTTTCTGTGACGATCCTGCTCTCAGCGATGCTCATCCGTCTTCTTCTTGAGTACCTCTGGTTCTCAGACAGGCCGGACAGATGGTACTCGCTGCGTTTCCGCGCATACAACATGAGACGGAGATTCCGGCCGACATACGCGGAACGTCTGCAGAACGTCCTGGTCACAGAGGTGGACGGGATGAAAGGCCGTGATTTCGAGAAATATGTGGCAGAGCTCCTTTCAATGAACGGATTCGTGAAGGTAAAGGTCACACGCGGGTCCGGGGATTACGGGATCGATGTGACGGCGAATTTGGACAGGGACAGATACGCGATCCAATGCAAGCGTTCCGAATCCAAGATAGGCATTAAAGCGGTCCAAGAGGCGTTTCTCGGCAAGGAACATTACAAAGCCGACGTGGCGGTCGTTGTGACGAACAACTACTTTACAAAGCAGGCCTACGAGGCCGCCGAAGGCAAGGTCGCGCTGTGGGACCGTGAGAGGTTGGGCAACCTGTTATTCAAGGCCCGTGACTCCCTTTCCGATGAGAGGTACAATGAGGAGATGGCAGCTTCGGAGACGGAGATAAGGATGTTCGCCGCCCTTTATGATAAAGGGAGAGGGGATGCAAGGCTCACTGAAAAGGTGATGGGGACCATATATCCCGCCGGGGACATAAGGTCGGAAGAGGACATAGATCACTTCCTGAGAAGGGTGGGAGAGCATATGCACAAGGCCGACGGGATATCGGAACTGAGGCTCAGGAGGCTGCGCCGCGCGCTTGAGACCGACCGGTCGATAACGCCGTTCGAGGCGGATACGGCATGCTATCACCTCAGCGGGACGCACACAATAACCTTAAAGGACATGAGCGCTGCGCGAAGCACGCTCGCAAAGGCATTCATCGATTCCGAAGGATGAGTGCGATATTTTTTTAATATGATATAGAAAAAATATATTTACTATTACAATGTTAGTATCACTAGGTAAACCAATGGAAAAGAACACAGCGAGAGTGCTTGCGATCGCAGTTATCATAGCTGTCGTCGTTGCAGCCATTGCCATATTCGTTTTCGTGATCGACAAGGAAAAGTACGATTACGCCGAGTATACCATAGGCGGTTCAACGACCACCGGCTATACGGTCGAAGGGAGCATGAAGATGGAGTTGTTGGATGAGACGTCCACTCAGTACAAAATGAGGGTCACGACCGAGATATATCTCATCGGCGGCGGGACCACCGTAACGATACAGAACGATCAAGTGACCCGATGGGAAGACAAGGACCCGAATGATACATACGGTACGTATCAGAAGACGGATACGATCGGTACCAATTGGGGGCTCAAGACAGTGGAGATATACAGGGAGACAAACTCAGATGGCTACGTGGATGCGTACGTATCCCCGTCCGACGGCGTACTGTACAAAATGGTATATGTCACGGTAATCAGCGGACAGACATTGACGATGACGTTCACCCTGACGGACACCAACTTATTATAAACCTCTTTTTTATTCATTTTCTGAGATAACGAGGGATCAGATGGCTGAAGGAAATGTGGGATCAACGGGTGGCGACGGTCGCAACGAAGGCGCTGAGCTCCGTCCCGGATATGTTGCTCCGGCGGATCCTGTGCCTCATAAGGGCACACCGCAACCGATCGTCCAGATGATGGGCGTTCTCTTGCTCATAATGTGTGCCGCGGTGCTTATCTTTGAGATATACACGGTGTTCTGGGGGTTCGGGGAGATATGGTCAAAGCTCGACGGTGTCCGTCTAGGCGTACTGATACTCACTCCGTCGCCCGACATACTGATGTATCTGACCGGCACATGGGCAAAGCTGTACTATCTGTTCATAGTCGTCGCCGTTCTGGTGTCGTTCGCACTGCTCATCTATGCGAGCCGCAGCGGCATCAAAGATCTGTTGCGCTTCAAAACAGATAAGATTCACCTGATGCCGATCTACAGTGTCGTGACATTGTTCGCTGCGGTCATAGCATTCAATATAGTCGTCAACATGCTAATAACATATTTCGGGGATGCACCATCATCTCCGTCATTCGGCCTGCCGTGGCAGGAACAGTACAGTTCCATATATGCATCAGTGTGGGAGGAGATCCTCTGCCGTATGCTCATGATAGGTGTTCCGATCGCAATTTATGCACTGTGGCGCAACGAAAAGGGATCATGGAAACGCATATTCGGAGGTTTCGAGATGAACGCCGCCGCCATTGTGCTCATTCTTATATCTTCGGCAATATTCGCATACGCTCATGTGGATGGATGGGATGTGTACAAGACGATACCCACATTTGCGGCGGGACTTGCGATGGGATATCTTTTCGTCAAGTACGGGATATACGCGCCGATAATGCTGCACTTCCTGATCAATTACATGTCATCATTCGAATGGGTCCTTGGCGATGCGGGCATCATACTCACAGGCCTGCTGATCCTGGCGACGATAGTGTTCGGCGCAGTGTTCTTCGTGGTCCACGTGAAGCACGGGTTGGAGTACATGAAGAAGGTACTGAAGCTCTGATGCTTCGGCACCTTCCCGGCTCGGATATGAGATGTATGCATTAACGCTGTGAACAGATTTATTTCCCATTTCCAAACTCTTTTTTGAATATTCATTATTATTTAATGTGATAACTTAACTTGATTAATTTTTAATAAACATACAAAAAATTAAATTAACATTGTTTAATCAGTTAATTAAACGACGTTAATATGTATGGCATCATTATATTATCTATTGTTAATGAACAGACGGTGATGCAGCGCGCCGAAGGCACGGATCACAGGCCTATTATTCCGCCCTCAGTTAACAATGTTATATCTCATCTCAGATTTTTCATTTTTATCCCGAGTTTGACACTTAGCCCGACAGCATCCGCTGAGTGATGTGACCGTTGCATGAGGCCCGCACGTTCTCACTTAGCGTTTTCTATCATCCGAATGCGTCCATCGAAGCCTGTTTC
>JAITWO010000048.1 GCA_031285205.1 Methanomassiliicoccaceae archaeon
AGCGATGCGGAAGCGATAGTCGAGTACTGGCTTGACAACGTGGATAAAGTATCGGACATGATAATCAACGGAAAAGTGAGGACGTTCTGAGTTGAAGATAATAGACGCGCCGCAGTACGGTCCGATGTTCAGGTTCGCGGACACCAACGTGTATTGGGCGCTTCATCTGCTCTCCGACGGGAAGAGGATGGGGCGCAAGGTATTAGCGGACCTTGTGGGCGTTGGCGAAGGGAGCATGCGCCGTATACTCAACACACTGAAGGACTGGGAGATGATCTCCGTCAAACAGACCGGCATCACAATAACAAAGACGGGGTCCGGGTTCCTCAACGAGATACCGGTTAGGATACTTGACATCGATGTCGGGGATGTCGTCCTCGGAAGATATCAGCAGGCGGTGAAGGTATACGGCGTAGCTTCGAAGATAGAGAACGGCATGCAGCAGCGTGATGCTGGAATAAAGGTCGGTGCATCCGGCTGTACCACGATAATCTGTCGTGACAACAGATTGATGATGCCTCCCGACTGGGACCTGGACACGGAGAGGCCTGACATCGCCGACATGATAAGAAGGAATGTCGGCCTGAGCGCGGAGGACATAATAATCATCGGAGGCGCCGATAATATGCATTCTGCGGTGAATGCGGCGCTGGCGGCCGCATTCGAACTGTTCTGATGTTTATATGGATGGCGTCGTCTGCATCCAATGCAGAACGCGGTCCCCTGAACGTAAAGATATTAACGTGTTTTGATATCCTTCTCTGATGAGGCATCTTTTCAGTATATCTGCGTATGATTTCGATATCAATGAGTACGGCGGGGCCTCCGAAGCGGTCCGCAGGATGAAAGAAGCGGGCGCGGACGGTGCTGAGCTGCTTACCGGCTATTTTGATCCGGACCCTGTGATCGGAAGCTTCGCTGAAGGCATCCATCTTCCGTACGCAACGGACTGGTATTCTGCATGGAGCGGGGATACCGGGTACATTGATATGGTGAGTGATGAGAACATAAGATACCGGTCATACGGCAGGAGTCGGGAGGACATGGTCATCACGTTAAGGGAGGCGATGATTCATGCATCATCTGTTTCGCCTGCATACGGTGTGCTTCATGCATCGAACACAAGAATGGACGAGGTCATGGGCTTCGCGTACCGGGATAAGGATGAGGATGTCCTTCATGCGCTTGCCGATCTGATGAACAGGGCGGTATCATCATTCGACGGGGGGGAACCTCCTTTCAGGATCGTCTTTGAGAACATCTGGTGGCCGGGATTGAGGATGACCGACGATTCTGGATATGATACTCTCCTGGGTAGCCTGGACTTCGACAACTGGGGCCTTTGCCTGGACACCGGCCATCTGATGAACTGCCTTGCCGGCTGCAGATATGAGGAAGAGAGCATTGACGACGTTCTGAGGATCATCGGATCATATCCGCAGGAGATGAGGGGACGTATCGATGTGGTGCATCTTCACATGAGCCTCTCCGCTGAGTATCGTGATGAATGCATCACAAGACCGAAGACATACGATGTCACGAATGATGACGAGATGATCTCAAAGGCGTATGAACATGTATGCAAGATAGATCAGCACAGACCGTTCAGCAGCAGAAGATGCACCGAAATAGTTGATGCACTGAATCCGGAGTACGTTACGCACGAGATATCCGCACCGACGTCGACGGAAAGGCTTTCGGGGTTCTCGGGGCAGAGATCGCTGTTCCTGGCCAAACGATAAATATATTTCCCGGTATGTGTCGCCAATGAGCAACAACGCCGATAACGTCTCTTTGATGAGACGGATCAACCTGATCTTCAGGTTCAGCTACACGTTACCGTTCTTCACGGCATCATTGTGCGGTTCGCTGTTCGCATATCTCTTCTACCAGCCGCCTGTTCACATCGTGATACTGATGCCTCTCGTTGTCCTTCTACTTGCGGTGTTCGTCAACTTCTCGAACGACTACTTCGACCATAGGTCCGGCGTGGATAAGATACGCTTCGAGAAAAAAGAGGAGATGGCCAAGGCCATGATCGACACGAAGCTCCTGAGGGCCATCTATTGGGAAGGGAATCCGTTCGATAACGGCCTCATAACCGATAGACAGGGAAAGATGGTGATGGCCCTCCTGGTGATCATCTCTGTTATGATGGCGATACCGATCGTCCTTCACGGCGGTCTGATGGTCATGATATTCGGTGCCGCCGGTCTCTTCCTGTCATATTTCTACACTGCGCCGCCGCTTGACCTCGGCGCAAGAGGTCTGGGCGAAATAGATGTGGCACTGTCCTTCTTTATGCTGGTGTTCTGCTCGTTCTACGTAGGAACGATAAACTTCGCGGACACAGGCAGCGTTCTGTTCTCATATGACATATTGGGAACGCATGTTCTCGGCCTTGCGTTCGGAATATTCGATCTGAAGATATTCGTCTTCGCTATCATAATAGGAACACTGGTAGGGCTGATGAGGCTCACGGACTCCATGTCGGGACAGGAAGCCCATATAGCTCGGGGAGAGAAGAGCATAGCGGTGCGCTTCGGCCTTGACGGTGCCGTGAAGATCGCAAAGGCATTCATCCTTTTCAGTTACGTCCTGTTCGCAGCAATGGCATACTTCAACCCTGCTTATCTGCTGCTGTTCCTTGTTCTGCCGCTTTCGCTGAAGGCATGGAAAGTGATGACCAAAAAGGGAGATAATTGGCCGATGCTGTGCCCGCCGCTGTTCTTCGGCACCGCTTTTATGACGGAGATACTGTTTGTGGTTTCTGTCGTTATCATAAAGGTCTTTGAGGTCCAGCCGTTATTCTGATCGTTCCGGTATCACTTCTTGGACATAGCGAATATCGATGACATCTCCGTTATCGTGAACGGGTTGCCCCTTTTTATGAGGTAATACTCCCTCACGGCGGCGAATCCGCATCGTTCGCATGACGGCGTATCATGCATCGGACACCCGTTATGATGCGACCCGTCGGGGATCACAAAGACGGTTACGTGATATGGACACTTTTGGCTCCAGTCCTCTTCCGCAAGCAGTTCCAGACCTTTTTTTGAATTCAGTATCGGATATCCTTTCTTCTTCAGCTCCCTTATCACAGATATTGCCTCTCCCTTCTCTGACCGACTCAATGCTAACTCATAGGGCGGCGGAGTTATGAAATTGAATATTATTCCCGTGAGCTTATCATTGTTCCTGACAAGCTCCGCCGTTTCCTTTATGCACCCGAGATTATCCTTCTGGATGACCATGTTCGCGTATATGGCGCCGGTGAAATCCGTTTTGGAGATGTTGTCCATGAGCTTTTCATAGACTCCTTCTCCGCGGATGAGGTCATGCACCTCTTTCGGGCCGTCGAGGCTCACGGATATTATGTCGGAACCTGTGAAAATCCTTCCGGTACCGTTCGTTGTGTAACCGACGTTGGTGTACCCGGCATCCTTCGCCGCTTTAATTATATCGCCGAGGTCTTTCTCACCGTCCGACCACATGGTCGTCTCACCGCCCTCGAAATATGCGATCCGTGCGCCGTTCTTGTATTGAAGATTCAGGTCGCTCACTATCTCGTCATACGACAGCTTCGTCTTTCCCGCTATATTCTCTGTATTTTTGTGAATGCTGCAGTGCCTACACCTCAGGTTGCATCCGTAATGTATGATCAGCGTGTTGACAAGCGGCGCTTTACTCCCGAAAACGGATTTGAACCACCACTTTGCGTAACCGAACATCTCGCTTACTGCCATGCCTCTCCTATCTTCGATTCTGTATAAATGAAATTCGTATGGATAATGATGATGACCATGGTGGCCGGCAGAGCGGAGTTAGTATGATCGCAGCCCTCCTTGTTATAAGGAAGGCGCTGCCGATGATGCACAGGGACTTACCGCTTCGGCATTAGCGGGCAACCTATTTGTACCGAATCCCGATTGTACGTACCATGAGGATCGGTCTCGTCGCATGTGACATCTTCGAACCGGAATTCGAGCTTCTGACAAAGGACGACCCTGATTTCGTCCATAAGGATTATGTTGAGTTCGCTTTGCATGCGTACCCGGACGATATGCGCACCGAACTGAAAAAAAAGGTGAACGCGCTCAAGGGAAAGGTGGATGCGGTCCTGCTGGGATACGGCATATGCCAATCGCTTGGAGGTTTTGCCGCGTCCGTTGATGTTCCCACCGTGATGTTCGAGGGAGATGACTGCATATGCGTGTTCCTTGGTCCCAAAGAATACGCACGTGAAAAAAAGATATGCCCGGGCACATGGTTCTCTTCTCCCGGATGGGCGCGCGAAGGGATGGAGGGATTGATCAAGGAGATGCATCTCGATTCCGTTGAGGGGATGGACCCCATGATATTCGCCGATATGCTCTTCGAATCATACGAACGGAGTTTATACATAGATACAGGCGCAAGGAGCACCGAATGCGATTATCTGGCCAGGTCCAAGGAGTTCGCCGATAAACTGAGGCTGAGACATGAGGAACGGACCTGCGACCTCTCCGCACTTGAGAATCTGATAAAAAAGGTAAAAAAATTGGCAGGAAGCCTGACCTTATAATCCGCGGAGGGGGCGGTCTATCTCTATGCGTTTCCCTGACACCATGTAGATTATCTTTTCAGCGATCTTGCATGCGTTGTCGCCGACCCTTTCCAGATATTTTGCGATGGATATGTAATAGGTGTACGCTTCTATCGCCGCGGTATCGACACGCATGTGCGCAATGTTCCCGTCTATGACGGTGACCCTGTAATGGTCCAGCTTGTCATCCAGTTTCCCGTAGTTCTCCAATGAGGATATGTCCTTGCTCTCGAACGCCGTAACAACTCCGCGGACCATCTCCACGGCGACATCGCACATCGCGTACACTTCCTCCATGCGGAACGTCGTCGGACGGTCCTTGAGATATATCGCCGCCTTTGCGATGTTCTTGCTGTACTTACCTATGCGTTCAAGATATGTTATCGTCTTCAGCGCTGTTGCCGTGAGCCGCATATCGGACGCCATCGGCTGATAGAGTATCAGTATCCTTAATGCCTCATCCTCTATAAGCGCCTCCAGGAATGCTATGTGGTCATACTTCTTCTTGACCTCTTCCGCCAATGCCATGTCTGAGTTCACTAATGCGGCAACCGATTTCTCTAACATCTCTGCCGCAAGCTCACCCATCTCTGTGACCGAAGCGGTCATTGATTTTATGTCCCTTGACAACCTCATTGCGTCACCCGAACCTTCCAGTTATGTACCTTTCCGTCAGATCATCGGACGGTTTGTTGAAGATCTTCGCCGTATCGTCGAACTCCACCATCCTCCCTATGTACATAAAACCGGTGTAATCGCTTATGCGCGCAGCTTGCTGCATATTATGGGTAACGATTACAACCGTATAATCCTTCTCCAATTCCACCGCCAGGTCTTCGATCTTTGACGTTGCTATCGGATCCAGCGCGGATGTCGGTTCGTCCATCAATATCACTTCTGGATTGATGGACAATGTCCTTGCGATGCACAGCCTCTGCTGCTGCCCTCCCGACAATGATAACGCTGACTGGTCCAGACGGTCCTTCACCTCATCCCACAGCGCCGCCCGCACAAGTGAGCGCTCCACTATCTCATCAAGCTCCGACGGCTTTGTTATACCGTGTATCTTCGGCCCGTATGTGATGTTGTCGCGTATCGACATGGGGAAGGGGTTAGGCTTCTGGAATATCATCCCTATTTTTTTCCGGAGGGCCATCACGTCCGTTGTCTTTGCGTAGATGTCCTGACCGTGGTACGTCATTTTGCCTTCCACTCTGCATCCGTCGACCAGGTCATTCATCCTGTTCATGCATCTCAGCAATGTCGACTTTCCACATCCCGACGGACCGATGAGCGCGGTTATCCTGTTCTTGCGGACATTCATCTTCACGTCGATGAGCGCCTGCTTCTCGCCGTACCAGAGATTGAACCCCTCGATGTCCATGACGTTGATATCTTCCATTGTATCACCACTTTATGTTCTTGCTGTACCTGTGTCTGACCACTGACGCCATAGCGAACATGAACAGGACCATTACCAGTAATATTAATGCGGTCCCGTACTGCATCGTCGTCGATCCAGGGACTTCCGACGCCAGGAAGTATAAGTGATAGGGGAGGGCCATCACCGGGTCCAGGAACGATAATGATATGCTTGACCTGAATACAACAGCGGCAGTGAACATGATCGGCGCGGTCTCACCTGCCGCCCTTCCGAGGCTCAGTATGAGCCCCGTGACCACTCCTCCGAACGCCGCCGGTATGACCACCTTGATGGTGGTCTCCCACTTGCTGGCACCTAATGCCAATGACGCTTCCCTCAACTCATGGGGGACTGCCAGTATCGACTCTTCCGTCGTCCTGATGATGACCGGCAGGACCATGAACGCCAACGTTATGCATCCTGCTATCAGCGCATACCCCATTCCCACATATATCACCAGGGCCGCCATCCCGAACAGTCCGAAGACCACCGAAGGAGTCCCGTTAAGGATGTCTATGGCCTCACGTATGATCCTTGTGGACCTTGTGTTCTTCGCATATTCCGCTAAATATATGCCTGATGCTATCCCCAGCGGGAACGCGATCATCATCGTTCCGATAACCAGCTGTATGGTTCCGACAATGGCCGGGAATATCCCTCCGCTCAGGCCCCCTTCCTCCGGATATCCGAACAGGAAGTCCAGTGACAATGCCGGCACCCCTTTTATGAGGATGTCCAGCATTATCGCCGCAAGTATCGCCGCAACGATCACTATCACCATTATCAGCGATCCGTGCGCGACCTTCTCTACCCTCCTGGCACCGATCCTTTTCGCCACCGGGCCGGATATTATGACGATGACAAGAGCTATGAACGCGACCATGCATGATACGGTATTGTCGAAGAACAGCGACACCATCATCCATATGAACACAAATAGCCCCGTCAGCGATGCCGACCTTATGATGCTGGGCATGTACTTCGGTAATGAGGGGGATTTGGCACGCTTCGGCCTTTCAACTCCGTTGTTCAACAGTACCGGCATCGCAAAGATAGATATCATGAATGCAACGCCCGCATACATGAGCGAGACCATCGACCCCGTGATCAGAACGGATAGAACGAACACTCCCATGGAGATGAGCAGCGGTATGGCCGTCCTTGCGGTTGTGTAATCTTTCAATATCGTTGGTCCCCATTTTCTTGAGGTTTTCGTTCCGGTCGATTCGCCGAACTTCCTCCTGGCCCGTTTTATCACCATCTTCGCAACGAAGTTTATAGCCAGGACCATGAGCATCAATATCAGTGCCAGAAGGAACAATGCGGAATAATGGGTGCTTCCGGCGACGACATCCGGCATCTCCAGCGCCAGCGTGGCCGTTATGGTCCTCAGCATCTCGAATATATTCCACAGTGGTTCCGG
>JAITWO010000053.1 GCA_031285205.1 Methanomassiliicoccaceae archaeon
TCAACACTACGGAACTTGCCGCTCTCATCTACCAGGCCGTCCATCATCAGTTTGTGGATGCGCAGAAGGTCCTTTATTTCAAATGGATCTGCGGATTCAAGAGCATCATATGCCTTGACCGCATTCTTTACCTCCAGTATCTCTCTCGGCGGCCCTAATACCCTCTTGCCGTTGATTATGTCCGTGACCTCCTCCATCGTCAGCGTATTGTTCTCGATCGCAAGAGATGAGTGAATGGACCGTATACGGCCTGCCCTGCGCATGCGAGGAAGCTTGTCCAGATTCTTGACGCTCTTGATGTTGCCTAAGAGTTCAGATATCTCTGATGTCAGTTTTATCATCTCGCCGGTTATGCTGAACGGAGGTATGTGTCCCATCTCTCTCACCGTTATTGGCAAAACGTTTGTTATTTAAATATCTTACATATTATCTTACGCATTATCATACATATTATTTTATAAATAAGAATGATGTATGAAACAGGAGGTCATTGATGCATATGCATCATCGGGATAAATCTCTTACGTATTATCTTACATACTATCGTACATATTTTTTATTGCGGAATGTTATTTTAATATACGCATCCGATCAGCCGATGCTTGCCTTGTACGCCGCAGCGTCCATCATGCCGTCCAGTTCCTTGGGGTCCTTTAGCTTCACAACGATGAGCCATCCATCACCATACGGTGACGAGTTCACCGTCTCCGGCGCATTGTCCAGCAATGCATTTGATCTTATGACCTTCCCCGATACCGGTGAAATTATCGGTTCAACTGTCTTGACACTCTCTATCGCACCCATCTCCTCGCCTGCTTCCAGCTCCGTCCCTTCTTTCGGGACCTCAACGAAAACGATGTCGCCGACCTCGTTCTGTGCGTGATCGGTTATCCCGATGACGACGGTACCGTCATTCATGTTCTGAATCCATTCGTGCGTCTCCGTATATAGCAGACCGTTGCGTACCTCTTCCATAGAAGGCCTTCCTTTCGGTACAGTATGCGTGCATCATTAAAAAACATTCATGTTTTCCGGTGTGTCCTATCTCTGCATCGACCCCATGAATTCGGATCAATGATCATCGTGAACAAATGGGAACAGACGAGCGGAACGCCCATTCCTGCCATGAAATAAAAATATAGTAATAAAAATAATGACAGAATTATGAGGACATAACTCTGCAAGCCTGTTGCACTGTTGAATAAAAAGTTAAACGTTGTATGCTTACCGCACAACAATGAGGATAGTGATCAGGGGTATTGTCCAAGGTGTCGGTTTCAGGCCGACG
The DNA here is from genome assembly GCA_031285205.1 of Methanomassiliicoccaceae archaeon. Classification (GTDB taxonomy): domain Archaea; phylum Thermoplasmatota; class Thermoplasmata; order Methanomassiliicoccales; family Methanomethylophilaceae; genus Methanomicula. The sequence continues at coordinate 1,289 of JAITWO010000053.1, forward strand.
GTGCACAGAGTGGCCTCGTCCCTGAAACTGAACGGATGCGTATGGAATGATGGGCCTGACGTTGTGATAGATGTTGACAACGGAGACCTTCTTCTGAATTCCATATACCCTCACCTCCCGACGCTCTCGCGTATAGACGATGTGATCATCGAAGATCGTGAATATACGGGAGAGAGGAACGGATTTCATATATCTCGGTCAAAGGCGCATGGCGCTGGGGTGAGCATACCGTCCGACACCGCCGTATGTGATAATTGCCTGAAAGATATGAGGGTCGGGAGAAGGAGAGGATATCCGTTCACCACATGCACCGAATGCGGTGCCAGATTCACATTGTTGTCCTCATTGCCGTATGACCGTGCGAACACTGCGATGTCAGAGTTCGGGATGTGTGATGCATGCACTTCGGAGTACACATCCCCGGAAGACAGACGGTTCCATCACCAGACGATATGCTGCAACGGCTGCGGTCCCGGGTATTCGCTTTATGATACTGACAAGAACATAATTCCCGGAGACCCGATCACACAATTCGGAAAGATGATCGATTCCGGTAAGATAGGGATAATAAAGGGAATGGGTGGGATGCACATATGTTCCCGCATCGATAACATCGTTAAGGTACGGGAATGGTACAGACGCTCTCAGAAACCATTCGCGGTGATGGTTAAAGATCTTGATTCGGTGTTCAGATATGCTGACCCGACCGAGCATGAATTGAAAGAGGTCACATCCCGTTACCGTCCCATCGTCCTGATCAGAAAAAAGGTAAATGACATCACCGAACTGATATCCCCCGGGCTGGACAGCATGGGCATCTTCCTGCCGTATGCCGGTGTGCATCACCTTCTCTTCGATTCGATGGATACGGATGCGCTGATAATGACCTCCGCAAATATTCCCGGGTCACCGATGATACTGAACGATGATACCGCTTTCGGGATGAGCGCTGATTGTTATTTACTGCATGACCAGAAGATAATCAACCGCGCCGATGATACCGTACTGCGCATGCAACATGACAGGACATCCTTCCTGCGCAGATCGAGAGGTTACACGCCGTCGCATATTGAGACTGAGTACAACGGCAATGTGCTGGCCCTCGGTGCCCAGGAGAACATAGTGGCATCCGTCGCCTCCGGCAACAGGATCCACCAGACACAGTACATCGGCGATCATGATTCCGAGGGCGTGGCCGAATACCTGGAGGATGCATCCCTGTCGCTGATGAGAATGGTTGGCTGCACCCCGGATATCGTTGCCGTGGACCTCCATCCCGGGTACGGGAACAGACGGTTCGCAAAAAGGATCTGTGAGGAAATGAGATCGGAACTCATGGAAGTGCAGCATCATTGGGCGCACTGCGCATCGCTGTTCGCCGAGCACGGCAAAGATGATGGCGTGGTACTAACATTGGACGGAACAGGATACGGCGACGACGGGAACGCCTGGGGCGGCGAGGTCATGTATGCGGACCATCATGGATACAAAAGACTGGCCCATCTTCAGAATATACCGTTACTCGGTTCCGAGAAGGCATTATACGACCTCAGAAGATTGAAATTCGCGTATGATGATATCAATGGGATCAACTCCGGCCTGTTCAGCGATACCGATTCCGCGGTGCTTAGAAAAATGGCACCTAAGAGCGTGAAGACATCATCACTCGGACGATTACTTGATGCTTTGGCATTCACTCTTGATGTATGTAAGGAAAGAACATATGACGGCGAGCCGGCGATGAAGCTGGAACCGCTGCTGGCACGCGGGAAGATGATAACCCGATTTGAAACCGATATCGTCGGAAAGGAGATAATGACCGCCCCGCTGTTCGCTCTTATCAACGGGAAGGAAAGGAAAGAGGATGTTGCGTACTCGATCGTCAAAGCTGTTATAGGACAGATGGTCAATGTCGCCTGTGATACCGCTTCGCTGAAGGGGTTGGATGAGATAGGCGTGTCCGGAGGCGTATCGTACAACGGGCCGATCTGTGAGATGATCAATGATGAAGCAGAAAAGAGAGGGATCGCCGTGATGCATCATTCACGCATCCCCAACGGCGACGGCGGAATTTCAACGGGTCAGGCGATGATCGCCCTCGGGAGGTTGCAATGAACACCCTGCTTGTGCTGCTTGACGGTGCCGAAGACCACAAGATCCCTGAATTCAAAGGAAAAAAACCGTTAGAGGTGGCAGACATGCCTTTCATGGACTCCGTAGTTAAGAAAAAGGGGTTCACCACCGGGCGCGGCTATACTCATCTGTTTCTGAATGAATTTTTCACCGGGCATCCTCCGAACCTTCAGAGGGCAGTCATTGAGGCTTTGGGATTGGACATGAACATGCGTGATGACCGTACCGCATATCGCCTCAGCCCTGCGTACATTCATGATAACACTGTGGATTGGGCGTATAACATGGAAAAGCTGCATGAACCGAACGTAACCTGGGCAACCTTTAAAGCCACATTTCAAAGGCGTTTCAGG
>JAITWO010000065.1 GCA_031285205.1 Methanomassiliicoccaceae archaeon
GAACGCCACCACCTTTCCGTTGAACACCTTTGCGCCGACCTGACAGTGGTTGGAGCATACCACAGAGCGTATCGACGGCTCGTCAACGAACTGGACGAACGGTTCTTTGTCATATTGTTTTGTGTACACCTTTGCGATGTCCTCGTTCGTCATGTCCTTGTTCAGGGTCATGTAGCATGTTGACAGTATCCCCCGCACTATGGGCAGAAGATGAGGTGAGAAGAGTACCTTCGGATCCGTCCCTGAAACTGAATCGAGCACTGTCTCGATCTCCGGCTGGTGGCGGTGCGTCCCGACACTGTACGGTATTATCGATTCACCGCAGAACGGATGGTGTATCCTCGGAGAAGGTACCATCCCTGCCCCGGACGTTCCGCTCTTCGCATCCACGATCATATCATTACTCACCGCTTTTGATATGAACAGCGGTGCGGCAGCGAGTATCGTGGCCGTTGCATAACAACCGGGGTTCGCCACTATGTTCGCCTTCCTGATCTCGGAACGGAACAGTTCCGGCATTCCGTAGACGGCATCCTTCAGATGCTCCTCGTCCGTATGGTCATGCCCGTACCATTTTTTGTACATCGAGATATCATGCAACCGGTAATCCCCGGACATGTCTATCACCTTGACCCCCGACCTCAGAAGGGGTGGGGCCTCTTTCATCGCCACGCCGTGCGGTGTCGCAACGAACACCAGGTCCAGGCCCTTCGCGTCGTTTATGCTCTCGGTGTACTCTATGTCGAGATACCCTTTCAGGTACGTCTGTGTGTCTGACACCTTCTTTCCGGCGCTCTGGCGCGACGTCATCGCCGCTATCTCTATGTCCGGGTGCAGACACAGTATGCGTGCGAGCTCGCCGCCTGTGTACCCCGTGCCGCCTATGATCCCTATCTTCTTCATCACGACATCACTCTTTTTCTTTTTGTGCGTACCGAAGAATGTTAAATAAAGCTATTGTTCCGTCAGCGACACAACGTTTTTGATGTGTTGCTGAGTTGTCCGTTTGAGTTGGTATATACATGTATGTCTATTTTAAGACATATTTGTTTTTCTACTGAAAAGGACAGATGATATTCAAAAAACAACGCGTGATGTTCAAACTGCAACAAGGGCGCCCCCTCAGATGGCCCTCTTTTCCAAATGCCGACGAAAATGACGGAACGGCATATGCCGCCTCCCCGATCTCCGAAGATCACAATTCCGGTATGTCGTTGTTCACTGTCTTGTAGCGGACGCCGGTCGCAGACAGCATCTCGCTTATCCTCTCGCCGACCCTGGCCACATCAACGCCTTTCCCGACCGCTTTGATATAGAATTCGCTCTTGTCCGTCGGGAACACCATCCTCATCCGCCCTTTCCTGTTGTACCCTTCCGGTTTCATGTTGCGCAGAAGGTCCGACATGTTCAGTTCTATGAACATCATAAGGATCTCCTCGTCCTCGGGCATCTGGTCCGTCTCCATCAGGAACATCTTCAGTATGTCCGGGAACGCCGGCGCCAGGTCCTTGTACGGGGTCTTCCCTGAAAGGATGAAATGAATGCTACTGACCTTCATCGTTTGACTCTAAAGGATATGCAATATATATCTCTAGTGCACCTTTTTCATATTCTGGGCCTTTTGCCCTGGGAGGTAACGATGATGCTATCTATGCGTTCATCGTTTACCATACAATATGATATGCTCTCTTTCCATTGCCGGCTCGGACCCCATTGGCGGTGCGGGCATACAGGCCGACATAAAAGCCATGACCTCGCTCGGGGTCCATCCGCACACAGTGATCACAGCGATAACGGCACAGAACACCGTGTCCGTATCATCTGTCATGCCGATACCGTGTGACATGATCATTGCGCAGCTCGATTCCGTCCTTGCCGATTCGGATGTCCGTTCCGTGAAGACAGGGATGCTCTACAGCCCCGAGATCGTGAGGGCCGTGACCGACCGCCTGAGCGATCTGACCGTGCCTATGGTCGCAGACCCGGTGATGATAGCAGGGGTCGGCGACAGCCTTGTGTCCGGAGACTTCGTAAGATCGATAAAGAAGGATCTTATGCCCATCTGCGACCTCATAACACCTAACCGTTTCGAGGCGGAAGCGATATCCGGGATAAGCATCAGGAACGAGGATGATGCGATGCGCGCATGCGAGCTCATGGGAAAGGACGGCAATTCGGTGTACCTCAAAGGAGGTCACATCGATTCCGTGAATGTTGTTGATATTCTGTATCACGGTGCCGAGTTCAAGAGATTCGAGTACCCACGGCTGGAGAGGGCGGGGCATGGCGGAGGATGTACGTTATCCGCATACATCGCCGCGAACCTCGCCAAAGGGACCGATATGATCAATTCGATACTCAACGCAAGGGATATGATACAAAGGTCCATAGCGACGATGTACTCCGTCGGCAAGGGGGCCAAGATAGTGAACTCCGCGGTGAACATGCGTCAGGTGTACACGGACGATGACATAACCAAGGGGATGGGTGCCGCCATCGACAGTCTGCTGAAGATCGTTCCCGATTCGTGGATACCTCCCGTGGGCATGAACATCGCTTACGGCAAGGCCGATGCGAAGGACCCGGACGACGTGGCGGCGGTAAGCGGCAAGATAACATCATCCAACGGCCGTCCGGTGAGGAACGGGGATATCAGGTTCGGTGCCGCGGAGCATATATCATATATGATACTGTCGGCGATGAGATTCGACCCCGGCATGAGGTCCGCCATCAACATACAGTACAACGATGACGTACTGAATGTGATGGAGGAGGTCGGGATGACCATCACGTCCGTCGATCGCAAAAAGTATCCGGATGCGAGGCTCGGCGAGCTGACGGCGTTCGCCATAAAGGACCTCGGCTCCGTGCCGGATGTGATCTATGACCTGGGAACCTACAAGAGAGGGCCGATGATCAGGATGCTCGGCAGGGACATAGCTGACCTCCGGTCGAAGATAGAACAGATCGTCTGATCCATGAGAATGTAAAGGATCGAAAGGTGTTTACTGGTAGCCGACCACGGTTATCACGAAGTAGAGCGTCATGCCGGTGGTCTCGTTGGTAGTGCTGTCCTTGATCTTCGCCTTGAAGTACCAGTCGGTCTTGTCCTCGTCCACATCCGTTATGTAATATGTCTGGCCGCCGCTCTTGAACTCCACCAGCCTGACAGATGTCGCCGTATCGTTCGTGAACACGTGATCGACGGTGAACTTCACATTGAACGTTCCGTCGTCATTGAAACTGACGTCTGTGCTCAGCCTATCGTTCGACTTGTACGACCCGCCGTTCTCCACGAGGTGCGTCACTATTACAGAACCATCTGAGTTGACGACCGCATCTGACTTCCATCCGTACGGGTGCGAGAGTCCTGCATACGGGCCCTGGGACGGTGTATCGATGCCGAACGTTGCTTTGAACACGGCGACGGTCATCATCTCCGTCAGGGGCATGTCGGACTTTGTTTCCCCCCATTCGCTCATCTTAAGCGCATTGACGGTACCATATGCTTCCGGTATGGAAACGTGTACGATATCACCTGGTTTCTTACCTATCAGCGCATTCTCGAAATCCTTGAGCGCCCCACCGCTGCCTATAGTGACATTGAACGGACTGTACGATTCCTCGGCCTTCTTGGTGAATTCGTAACTGAAGTTGTACTGCTCATCGCCTGTACCTTTAGAACTTGCCACGGACCACAGGGATGTGTCGAATATCACTGTATCGGCTTTATCATACTCGAATCCTTCTATCACGTGTCCGTCGTAGTATCCGTAATAACTTCCGACATAGTCCACTTTGACCTTGTCCCCGAATTTCATCGGACCCTGTTCGCCCGGGACCAGTTCACCGTAGACATATCCGCCGATGACCACCACGAACGCCAAGGCCAGAACTATCGTCCCGATCATCAGGATCGGGTCTCTCTTGTCCTTTTTGGGGACCTCGTTCTCATCGGCCATATTAAATCTGAAGGTTGCAATGGATGTATCTTATAAATATATTACTCGTATACATGCGCTCGTTTTATTAAGTACTAGGTGTTGTACAGGAAACACGGCCCTGAGAGGGCCACGATAATAACGGATATGGTCTCATGAGAACGCTATACATCCACGCAGATCCCATGGAATTCGAATCGAAGAAGAAGACGCCTGTCGCAGAGGATATACCGGACAGTATGCACAACGGCAGCATGGAAGAGGTACTCGTCGTTTTCGTGACCGTTGAGAGTGACGATGAGGACAAGGCCGCACAGGTGTCCGCAGAAGCTTCCGCGGATATCGTCGATACTGTGAAACGCGTCGGCGCTGAGCGTGTGATGCTGTATCCTTATGCCCATCTGAGCAGCGACCTTGCCAAACCGAAGGCATCCGTGAACATATTGAAGATGATGCATGACATGATATCATCAAAGGGCATCGAGGTCTCGAGGGCCCCGTTCGGATGGTATAAGTCGTTCAGCGTGAAATGCAAAGGCCACCCGCTATCAGAGTTGTCAAGGGACTTCAAGGGAAAAGAATCCAGGCCGGAGACGAAGGGCGAGGAGGTCTTCTTCATACTGACGCAGGACGGGAAAGAGATATCCGTGAATGATTTCAGGAACGGGAGCCCGTGCATGATGGAGATGATCGCCAAGGAGGCTCTCGGTAAGGACAACGAACCGCTGAAGGGCGAACCGGAATATCTCCGCCTCTGTAAGAAATTCGGCATACAGTGGGAGTCGATGAGCGATGTGGGCCATATGTGTCTCACGCCTCACGGAGCCCTCATGTTCGACCTCGTCTCCGATTATTCCACCCAGATCGTGAATGATGTGAAACTGCCTGTGTACATGGTCAAGGGGACGAACATGTTCTCTTTGGACGAGCCGGCGGTGAAAGAGCACGCCGACCTGTTCGGTGACCGCCTTTATTCTATAAATACGGGAAAGAAGTCATTCATATTGAGATATGCGGCGTGCCATCAGCAGTTCGCCATGATGCGCAACTGGAACATAAGTTATAAACAGCTGCCGTTCGGTGCGTTCGAGGTCGCCGACTCTTACCGTCTGGAGCAGTCCGGCGAGACCATGCTGTGCTTCAGGACGAGAAGGCTGAACATGCCGGACCTTCATGTTGTCTGTAAGGATGAGGACGAAGCCAAGGATTACTTCAAAGTGCTTGACGGCCGCATTTTCAAAGAAGTGGAGGCACTGGGCCGCGAGTATGATATGCTGGTCAACTTCTCATCTAAGAAAGCGTACGAGGAAAATAAACAACTGATACTGGACCTCTGCAGGGAGCATGACCGTCCGGCGCTCATACACTTCTATCCCGAGGGTATCAATTACTATTGGACCGTGAACATAGAATATCACATCATTGACCAGATGAACAGGGCCAGGGAGATCGGGACGGTACAGATAGATATCGGCAACGCTAAAAGGTTCGGGATAACTTATGCGGACGAGAAGGCCGAAAAGGTCAACCCGATAATACTGCACACTGCCGTCATCGGGACCATCGAGAGATATCTGTACACATTGCTGGACACTGCCGTGGGCATCGAGAAAAAGGGCGTCCCCGGATATCTTCCCGTGTGGATCAACCCGGAGCAGGCCCGCCTGATGCCGGTGACATCCGCTCACATCCCGAAGGCCATGGAGATCGCGGAGGCCATCGGATCATACGGCATACGGGTGTCGGTGGACGACACCGATGCCACGGTGAGCAAGAAGGTCAGGCGTTCGAAACAGGACTGGTGCTCGTATGCCGCGGTCATCGGTGACAAGGAAGCCGATACCGGCGAGCTGAGCGTCTATGTGAGATCAGAGAACACCGACAAAATGATGAGGGCGGACGAACTGGCCAAATGCGTTAGGGGAGAGATCGGGGACAAGCCGTTCCGCGGATTCTACATGCCGATGATGCTCGCCCAGAGAATTGACCTCTGATACCGTGTTAAGACAATCTTTTCATACCATCCTGTCATATGCGTGGTGATGAAGAACGAGACTGCCAGGCTTATGAAGCGGGTCAGGGAGACGAGGCCGCTGGTGCATCAGATAACGAATAACGTCACTGTGAACGACTGTGCCAACATAACGCTCTGCGCCGGCGGCTCCCCCGTGATGTCGGATTCTGCGGATGATGTTGAGGATATGGTAAAACTTGCATCATCGCTGGTGCTTAACATCGGAACACTGAACGATGAGATCGTCAGAGCGATGATCATCGCCGGAAAAGCGGCCAATGAACTTGGGAAGCCGGTGATACTTGATCCGGTGGGGGCGGGTGCGACCGGATACCGTATGAGGACGATAGACAGACTTCTGAGTGAGATCAGGATCTCGATCATAAAGGGGAATGCGGGGGAGATCGGCGCGCTTGCCGGTGCCGGCGGCAAGGTGAGGGGAGTGGATTCCGGCGGCCTTGACGGGGATCCGGTGGAGGCCTGCATCGCCCTTTCAAAAAGGACGGGGGCCACGGTGGTGATGACCGGGGCCGTTGACATCATAACCGACGGCAGAAGGGTAGCGGCGGTCAACAACGGGCATGAGATGATGTCCTCCATATCCGGAACGGGGTGCATGTCCGCGGCTGTGATCGGGTGTTATGCCGCATGTACCGACGACATGTTAACGGCATCGGCCGCAGCGCTTGCGGTGTTCTGCATCGCCGGCAACAAAGCGGCCAAGAGATCCCGGGGCCCGGGGACGTTCATAATGAACCTGAAGGACGAAATGGCAAATATGACGGAGAACGAAGTTGTGCCTCTTGCGAACATCAGGTTGCTGTGACATGTATGATGTCTATGTGATCACCGACGAGGGCCTTTCGAACGGGTTGTCGCATTATGAGGTGGCGAGGCTTGCATGCGAGGGCGGAGCGGATGCGATACAGTTGCGTGACAAGAGCATGCACATCGACGAGATGATACGGGTCGCAAAGGACATCCGCAGGGTGACGTCCCTGCATGACGTCCTGTTCATTGTGAACGACCGTCTTGACGTTGCGATCGCCTCGGAAGCGGACGGCGTCCATTTGGGTCAGAGTGACATATGGCAGATGGATGCGGCGACGGATGCAGGCATATTGGTCGGAATATCGGCTTCGACATTGAAGGAAGCGGTCGATGCGGAGAGGGATGGTGCAGACCACATCGGCTTCGGGCCGGTGTTCAGAACGGCGTCGAAGCATGATGCGCCTGACGCCCTCGGCCTTGAACTTATGAGGACGGTACGTTCGCGCATATCTGTGCCGGTCGTTGCCATAGGCGGCATAACTAAGGATAACGCACCTGACGTCATAATGTCCGGCGCCGACGGCATCGCGGTCATATCGGCTGTGGTCTCGCAGCCGGACATAAGGGCGGCGACCGCGGAACTTAAGGATATAGTTTCATCGGCAAAGGTCAGAGCATTGAAAGATCGCCGGTGACCTTGTCGATCTTGGATGCCGCATCAGGTCCGATCCCCAGGCATGTGACCGACCCCGGAGCTATCTCGGTCCTTCCGGCATCCGTTATTATAGAATTAACTATTCCGGCGGCATCCGCAAAATATTTTATCTCGAACAATTCCCTCTCCGTCTCCACTTTCAGGACGACCTTCGGGTATGCGTTGTACATCCACCTCTCCAGCGCCTCCGGGTTGTTCTTCTTGGATGCCAATGCGCAGTTCACGGCAGCGTGCGATGCCTGCGCCGCGGTCTTGCCTTTGGACATCTTCAGGTCCGTGCGGACCACGATGACCATTTTGTATTCATCGACCATGAACAACCCCATACGCAGCAATGATAAATCATTTCCCATTTATTTACGTACATCTGCCGAAAGGATGTTTAGTTGGATGTAGATATAGCAATCATGGGGAATATCATCATCGAGTACAGGTACAGAGCGTCCGACGGAAAGAGGGGGAGGAGGGACACCTCCGGGATGAGATACTATCTTGAAGGATTGGTCGATGAGATGAGGTCTGCGGAGATAAAGGCTGAGTATATTGATTCGGTCGCTTTGGACGGAGAACCGAACTCGGTCACCGTCAACGGAAAGGACGTCCGTGATATTCTGAGCGGTCTCGAGATAAAGATGCTTGAGATGGATGACTGCGAACGCCCCGGACTTGTGACGTTCGGAAGGCCGGTCACAGATTGGAACAATGATGTGATAGAGGACATTCCCGATGTGCTGATGAAGAACGCCGTCTCGAAGGCCTATGCGGACATGAACAAAAATGGTTAAATTGACATCACTATCACGGGACGATGTTCGAGATAATAAGAAGGGACGGCCTCGCAAGGATATGTAAGTTCGAGACGCGCGCGGGAGTATTGGAAACTCCGGCCCTTCTGCCCGTCATCAATCCTAAGATATCCACTGTCACGCCGCGTGAGCTCTACGAGGAGTTCGGATTCAAAGCGCTCATAACAAATTCGTACATCATAAAGAACAGCGAGGACCTGAGGAAAAGGGCGCTGAGCGACGGCCTCCATTCGCTGCTGGACTTCCCGGGGATAATAATGACCGACTCCGGAACATTCCAGTCGCACATGTACGGTGAGGTCGAAGTCACCAATGAAGAGATAATAGAGTTCCAGAAGAGCATCGGCAGCGACATCGGAACAGTCCTGGACATATTCACCGAACCTTTCTGGACAAAGGAGGAGACGGCGGCATCCATCGATGTGACGTTGGAAAGGACGCATGACGCCGCGCGGATGAAAGGGGATATGATGGTCGCCGGCGTCGTCCAGGGTTCCGTATACCCCGATCTGAGGTCCATGTGCGCCCGTGAGATGAGAAAAATGGACGTCGATGTGCACCCGATAGGAGGGGTGGTACCGTTAATGGAACAATACCGTTACAGAGAGCTGGTGGATGTGATCATCGCATCCAAGGCCGGGCTGTCACCCGACCGCCCCGTACATCTGTTCGGGGCCGGCCATCCGATGATACTGTCGCTTGCGGTCCTTCTGGGATGCGATATGTTCGATTCCGCATCATACGCTAAATTCGCAAGGGACGACAGGATGATGTTCATTGACGGTACCTACCGATTGGAGGACATGCACTCGCTGGACTGCAGATGCCCTGCATGCAATGACCATACCCTTGACACCCTCAGGAAACTTCCCAACAATGAACGGACGAAGACCATCGCCAGGCACAACCTGTATGAGATAACAAGGGAGCTGGCCCTCATCAGGAGGTATATCCTTGAAGGCAGGCTGTGGGAGCTCGTCGAGCAGAGATGCAGGGCGCATCCCGCCCTGCTGGATGCGCTGAGAGGATTGAATGAGCATACAGAGTTCCTTGAGCTCTATGAACCGCTCAGCAGGGACGGGGCAATGTTCTACACCGGAACGGAGACACGCAACCGCCCCGTGTTCCTCAGATATATGAGAAGGCTCATGGAAAGATATGTTCCGCCGACAGACAGGGCGGCGCTGTTCACCGAGGGAGGAAAACCATACAGCAGGCATTACGCAGGAGATTTCGTACGCGTGAGGTCCGCCGGCTACACTCCTGTGGTCTTAAGCCCGTTCGGGCCTGTCCCTGCAGAACTTGATGAGATATACCCCATAGCGCAGTCGCTGTTCCCCACTCAGTATGACAACGAGACACTGGACCAGGCAGGGGACCTCGCCGCCCGGTTCATCATAGAGAACGGATTTGAGGAGACTGCAGAGATGGGTGACATCATGGCAGGAGAGGAAGCATTCAACGCGCCTCTGGAAAGGGCGACCGCCGTTGCCGGATATCAGTTCGGCATAGAAGCGGCGGCAGCGCTCATGACCGGTAAGATAGAACTTGTGACGAGCAAGAACACCGGCAAGATACGCAACGTCATCTCG
>JAITWO010000062.1 GCA_031285205.1 Methanomassiliicoccaceae archaeon
CGGTTGCCGTGACAGTTAATATTTTATAGATATCATGCCGTTGACGTTTTACTGTTAACCTGGAGGGGCGTTTCACAGGGGCGGCCCTCTGGGCAGTCAGTTTCTGATGGCCTCTCTGATCTTCATTCTCAATTGGTTCGCCCATTTCTTCTCGTTCATTGCATAGTTCCCGACCGAATTGGCAACAAAATCCTGGGTTTGCATCATATCGTTATTGACAGAGTTGACCATTTCAAAAGACCTCATCTTCTTTTCAGACCCGCCGGTCTCTTCGGCCGCTTCTTTGAGTTGCATCTCGCACGCGTGTGCGAGATGCAACCATCACTGATCGGCATGTGATATTTTTTAGATAGTATTTTATATTCTGCATGCGTAGTAGCCGTGGGCTGTTGGAATAAAGGTTCGCTTTGCGAACCCTCCCAATAGTTACAGTCTTTTTAATTTTCTGACATTCATGTTCAATTTATTTACTCCTCTTTCATCACCGTTCACATAACTATCACGCATAGCACCAACAACAAAATCATGGGCCTGCAGAGCATCGCGCTTTATGTGGTCTTCTGTTGCATCTCGCACGCGTGTGCGAGATGCAACAAAAAGGAACAGATGGAGAGCATAGCCCGGACAGTCAGAGGGGGCAGTAAAAGGCTTAAGGCCTCTGATGCCTCCCCAGAACAGATGGAGTACGTAATAAGAAAAGTCTCAAACTTAAATCCGGAAACATACGGGGTTTATGCACATAAACGAAGGAGGCGGCCGAATATTTGGAACAAGCCCATTCAATCTCAGGCTTATCGTAATATGATGAGGATCGCAACGAAGGACGCATTGAAAACAACAAAAAAGAATGATTTTATTGTCCTTGCTGATAGATCCGATAAACTGGGAGAAGTGGGCGAGAATACTATTAAGGCCGCCTTCAGAGAAGCGGCCGAAGAGACCGGCAGGTCAGAAAAGAACATGAAGTCTTTTAGAATAGTCAACTCTGCCGAAAACGATATGATGCAAACTCAGGACTTTATTGCAAGTGCAGTAAAGGAATATGCTGAAGGCGATAAACGGTTAACTGAACGACTTAGAATGAACATCAGGGAAGCCATAAGAAAATGACTGCCCAAAGGGCGGCCCGCCATGAACCCCCCTTCAGGTTAACAGTAAAACGTCAACGGCATGATATCTATAAAATATTAACTGTCACGGCAACCGTCCATGAATCATTCCTTTTTCTCGGTTGCGGCGCGTTCGGCCATATCGAGATAATGAGCAACGGCAAGTCCGAGATCCGTCAGCTCGTACAGAGTGTACTTGCTCTTACCCGGAACGTCTGTTTTTGTTAGAAGCCCCGCATCGATGAGCCGTGCCGCAGAATTTTTCATTGCATCAAAGTTTGTGCCTATGGCCTCGCTTATGAAGTTGCATCTCGCACGCGTGTGCGAGATGCAACCATGATTTTGTGGTCGGGGCACTCCGCGACCGGACCACCAAGAACAGGACAACGAGATGGGTAAAAATGCTGAGGATGAATTACAGAAGGTTAAAATAATGACTGTCCGGGGTTGGCTTCAGTTGCTAGCTCCCCCCCGGCAAAAACAGTCCAAGCGTAAAAGGTATACAAAATATATAAAACTGTCTTTTCCAAAATGCATCTTCCTGTATTTTTTGATCCTGCGTTTTAATCCCTCATCAACCTTTCTCTATTTTCTTTTTTGCAAGATTCAGTGAGTCTATTATGGCGACATGCGTAGTATCCTCGCGCCTTGCGATCTCCGCCGGCCCTAACCCGTCTTTATACATCTGATACCGGCGGGCCTGAACATACGTTAAAAAATATTTGCTTATAAGGTTCTGAACGTTCCGGTTAACCCTTATATCGTAAGGGTCATCATAATCAAGGTCCATGTTTCCGTCATCGGTCAGAATGTGGACGTTCCCGAACACGATCACGCCGTTTATGTAAGCGCATGTGAATTCTTCGAGGAATTCAACAGCAACATATTCTTCGATCTTTTTTGGTCGGGTCTTCTCCGGCATCTCGTCGACAAGCTTCTCCGGGACGCATGATATTGCTCCGGAATCAACATCGAACACCTTGCCGATGTTCGATCTGTAGCTGCCGTCGCCGTGGGCCGTTCCGATCCTGCAGACCTTCTGGCCGCGAAGCTCCCGGATGCTGTTGACAATTCCGAATGTGCTGCAGAACTCGCTCCAATCGCTCCAATCACGGATCATGTAGCATGCGTCGCCTATGTAATATCGGCCGGCGGGCAGTTTTCCGTATTCTTGTTGCATCTCGCACGCGTGTGCGAGATGCAACTCAAAAAATATCATAGTAATAGTTGATGATGTGAGGACATATGACATAAAACATAATGGCAAAATGATCGATACTATTGCAGAGATTTCTGAACCGTTGAGTAAAGAATATGGAAAAACATACAATTATTCAGAGTTAAAGGAGAAGATAAATCAGATAAATTCTCACCAGTTATTGAAACGAATGATCTTGTTTCAAACGCACTTAATGAGTGATTTGAGCAGAACAACCCCTTGCCATCGATATTCATGGATCAGAAAATCAAAAGATTAGGAAAGAAAGACGACATAACAAACAGAATGAAGAAATGAGGTATAGGTGGGCCAGTCGAACCAGCCGCCTTGTACCATCGAACATATATTCATAGACCGAATATTTAATACTGCTGACGTTGAAAAACATCTCCGAGTTGATATTCGGGGGTCCGTCGTGGACAAAATAAAGAGAACTGATCATTGTAAGAGTATTAATTTTAAATTAGCCAGATATAACGGAGGCCGTGAGGTATACAAACTATTAATGATATAAGACGAATAAGTATTGAGTAGTTTACATCATCGGATTATGTATCAGATCGGGCGTAAACTATTTATTATTAGATATTTAGGCACAACTTGCACGCATGAAGTGCAATAAGACATGATTGTAGAACCTTCCGCACTTCCGCGACACTCACAGATGCTCTGATGCGGCAAGGGGCCTCTCGCCGATATTTCGATTTTCATTTCATCCTGCACACATGCGAGATGCGGCAATAGCATAGGATAAGGCGATAATATGAAAAAATTAGGCAACACATTATACATACTCTCATCGGACACATATGTGTCCAAGGACGGAGAGAATCTTGTGATAACACAGGATGAAAAGGAACGGGGAAGATTCCCAATACATCTGATGGAAAGCGTGGTATTGTTCACTTATTCCGGGGTAAGCACAAAGGCAATGAGATTGTGCTCCGGCAATAACGTCCCGATGTATTTCATGTCCCCCGGAGGGATGCTGGTCTCATCGCTCTGCGGGCCAATGGACGGAAACGTCCTTTTAAGGAGATCTCAATTCAGAGCGGCAGATGATAAAGAAGTATGCGTAAGGATGTCAAGGGAGATGATCAGAGGCAAGATCTCCAATTGCATCGGTCTGATCAGGACATTCATAGAATGCCATCCGAGATCGCGTATGAAAGCAGTATTGTCCGTTGCTATGGACGATCTGCGCGAAGGTCTATCCTCATTGCCCGCCTCCGATGAATTGAGTGTCATCAGAGGGATCGAAGGAAATGCCGCAAAAATATATTTCCGGGCGATGGACCATATGATAACAGACAACAAAAATGATTTTTTCATACACGAAAGGAACAGAAGGCCCCCGAAGGACAGAATGAACGCTCTGCTTTCATTCGCGTATTCGATGCTCGCCAATGCCACCCTCTCCGCGCTGATGAGCGCAGGCCTGGATCCGTATGTGGGCTTCATGCACACCGACAGGTCCGGAAAACCATCTTTGGCGTTGGATGTCATGGAAGAATTAAGACCGGTGATAGCAGACAGCTTCGTCCTTCATATGGTGAACCACAACCGCGTACGGTCGGATGATTTCGAAGAGACGGAACAGGACGGGACAATTCTCAATGAGCACGGAAAAAAAGCATTCATCAAAGAATGGCAGGAGAGAAAACGGAAAGAGATACTTCATCCGATACTGAAGGAAGAGGTCGAAATGGGCCTGTTGCCTCACATACAGTATAAGTTGCTTGCCGATTGCATAAGAGGAGACATACCTCATTATCATGCCTGTTTGATATGATATGTTTTTGATGTGATGATATGATGATCTTGATAGCGTATGATATCTCGCCTGCTGACAGAAAAGGACGGATGCGGCTGAAAGAGATGGAAAAGATATGTACAGACTACGGACAGAGGGTTCAGGACCGGGTCTACGAATGCTTACTTGACCCGGAAATGATGGAAGAGATCACGGTTTCCATTCAGAATGCCATAGACGTTACCAGAGATACAGTAAGGTTCTACAATCTCGGCAGCAGATGGAAAAACCGGAAGAACTGTATGGGAGCAGACCACATGTATGATCCGGAAGGTCTGCTGATGGTATGACCGTCTGACATGCAGTCCGGGCCGTGGTGCGATCAAGCATGGTCTAAGATTCTCCGACAGACATATGCGACGTGTCACGGCCTGCAGGACAGTTCCTTAAGGATCATCTCTGTGAGATGGTGCAGATACAATGGCGGCCCTGATGGCACAAAATATTTGTACTACAATGTACTACTAACCAATGACATGACAATATCCCTAAGAGTTACCGATGAAGAGTATTCCGTTATCAAGACATACGCGGAACTCAAAGGAGAGACCCTCTCAAATGTGATACGCAAAGCGGTCATGCGGATGATCGAGGATGAATATGATATACAGGCATATCTCAAGGCCAAAGCCGAATTCGAGAAGGACCCCGTAACATACTCTCTCAATGATATCAAGAAAGAGTTGGGGTTGTTTTGAGTTATTCTGTGCTATTTTCAAAGAATGCCTCAAAACAGCTGAAAAAACTTGATGAACCCTCCAAAGTACTGATAGTCAGATGGATCGAAAAGAATCTGGAAGGTTGTAAGGATCCCCGTGTCCACGGAAAGAGGCTTTCCGGAGATCTGAAAGACGCATGGAGGTACAGGGTCGGAGATCATCGCCTGATCGCCGAGATAATCGATGAGAAGATCATCATATACATCCTTGAGATAGGGCACAGAAGCTCCGTATACGATCGGTGATGGGGCCATCATTCGTGCATTTCACATGACAATAAGAGCAGACCGCCTGCTTTGTGTGCATGTTTGACAATAGCTCATGGTCTGCGTCAAAACATTACGACCATCATCATTGTACCCGGCACGGGCGTATGGGTCATATCAGATCATTGATCTGATCTCTTGGCCTCGGCTCTTCCATCTCTGTCTCTTTTATATTGCACATGGGGCAGCGTCTTTTACATGCTAATGCCAACAGTCCGCCGACGACCCACTGGCCGGCGGTACGCTTTGTATCGACATTCTGTTTGCAATTCGGACAGTACTTCATTACCATGGAGGATATATCTACCCTCTTTCTTTTATCGTTTGGGGTTGTATCCCATATGTGCGCACGGAACACAGGTAAACACAGGTCCGAGGTCATCCTGCAGATATATTGCAGGGTCACGGTCTGCAGGACAGTTCTTTAAGGATCATCTCTGTTATGTATGAACGAGTATCATCGTTCACGTCAAAAACGAAGTTGAAATACCTGCATTTTAGGTGTTCTGTGTCATCCATGACGAACGAATATCCGCCGATGCAGTTCTGATGCCTGTCTGCGCCAGCGCACTTCCTGCAGCCCCTTATCGCGGACACCATCTTTTCCGGGAAGGACGCAATCTCGTCAATATATCTTCTTATGTTGTCGCCGTAGATGTGCACTTTCACAGCGCTTCCGGATATCTTGATGTTCAGCAGCGCCCTTTTGGCGACCGGATCGGAATAGGCGAGCTTCGTCACGCCTTCCTTATTAGTCATTTTCAATACGTATGAGCGCCCGGTGAGCACACGGTCCGTCCCGGCGATGAATGATATGTCCTCATCATTCAGACCGGCCAGGCATTCGGAGAGTTCCATATGTTGCGGTATGCATATTCAGAATAAAACACGGAACGGTTTTAATACGGTGCGGTGATTGAGAATGCGATGGAATGGAACTTTGCGACCACGCTGATCGGATCTTTACCGTACGGCGACCCGGAAGAGGCATTGGACAAGGCACTGGACGGAAGGATATCATGCCCGGCATGGCCGCAGCTGCCCGCGCTCGGTTATTCGGAGAGCATGTATGTGCAGACCGGGTGCTATCTCCCGGGGATCAGGATAGACGAGACGAACAAGAAGATATCGGCGGCCGCCGATCACGATCCCACGGACATCTATACGGCGATACTGTCCGATGACACACAATATTTCAAGCATCCCGAAAAGTACCACAAAGGGCTGTATGAGTTCCTCTCCCGTGACACATCCAATTTCACCGCGATCAAAGGACAGGTCACCGGGCCGATAAGCGAAGGGCTACAGATAACAGATGCGGGAGGCCGTTCCGTGATATACGATGAATCATATTCCGAGATAGTCAGGAAGGCGGTCAACATGGCCGCAAAATGGCAATCCGAGGAATTACTGAAACGTAATAAGAATGTGATGATGTTCTTCGACGAACCGTCACTGACCATGCTCGGCACCCCGTTCGCATCGATATCGAACGATAAGGCCGCGGAATGGATGAACGAGGCGATGGACGGGCTGCGGTGTAAGAAGGCGGTGCACTGCTGCGGAAATACGGATTGGAGCATCGTGTTCCGGACGGACATGGACATACTGAGCTTTGACGCATATGCGTACGGTCACACGATAGCGATGTTCCCCGACGAATTGTCACAGTTCCTTGAAAGGGGTGGGACATTATCATGGGGGATAGTTCCGAGCACGGACGACGGTATCGAATGTGAGAATGTCTCCAACCTTGTGGACATCCTTGTGAACAATATCAAAACACTTGTGAAGAAAGGGATCGACGAGGACCTTCTGATCAAAAGATCGATGATAACACCGCAATGCGGGCTCGGGAGCGTCTCCGCAGGCAATGCGGACAGAGCGCTGGATATGTTGCATGGGGTCTCTGCGGCCATGAGAGGGAAGTATGGGGTGAATGAATGATAATAGCGCTCGCAGGGAAAGGAGGGGTGGGCAAGAGCTCAATATCATCGCAGCTGATACTGCAGCTGTCAAAAAAGGGATTGGTGCTTGCGGTGGACGCCGACCCGAACACGAACCTCCCCGATAAGCTGGGGATCCCGGTGGAGGTGACCATCGGAGAGATCAGGAACAGGACGGTCAGGGACCCGGACAAGATCCCGGGCGGTATGAGCAAACATGAGTACGTGGCATTGGAGGTGCGCAGGGCGATGCACGAGCATGATAACATCGATCTTTTAGTGATGGGAAGGCCGGAGGGAGAAGGATGCTACTGCTTCATGAACAATGTGCTCAAAGAGTGCTTCGGGGACATGATCAAGAAATACAGGTTCACAGTGATCGACAACGAAGCGGGCATGGAGCATCTGTCCCGTAAGATATTACCGAGGGCGGATGTGATGCTCTTCGTCTCCGACCCAACGAGGATAGGGATACGTACCGCATCCAGGCTGTCATCGGTGGCATCGGAGGTCGGGATGGAGATAGGAAGGAGGATTCTCGTCATAAACAATCTGCCCGGAGAACTGCCGCAGGAACTTTCGGACGAAGCGAAAGCGAACGGTTTTGATGAGGTGGCAGTGATAAAACATGATCTCCTCGTGTACTCAGCGGGCCTTGAAGGTTCGGCGCTCAGGCTGCCCGACGGCTCGGAGTTAAGCAAAGGGGTGTCCGGGATACTGAAGATGATCATTTAAGGTTCTTCAGGAACTTCGGGATATCACGCGACTCGGAGGTCCCGACGATAGTTCTTCGGCGGATCAGGTCGTTCAGTTTCGCGCTCATCCTTGCCACAAGCCCCGGAATGACAACGACGCCGTCCGATCTTGAGAGCACACCGCTCTCTTCCATTGACTTGACAACATGCTCTGCGCTGAACTTCCCTGCCGAGTATGCGGTCAGCACAGACAGTCCTTCTGTATCCACTATCTGCAGCCAGACGGGGACCTTCGATCTTTCTATGTCAGCGCGTACAGTAAAGTACGTCAGCGAGAAATTGGTGGTGAAGAATATCGGCGAATGGCCGTCGGGATCCCCGATCGGGTACAATCCCTGTTTCACCTGTATGGGGACCTGCGGATCGGTGTATATATTCTGGCGTAGCGTGAACAACGGCAACGCCTCATAGTTCTTCAGGTCATCGAATATCACCAGGCTTCCGTACTTCATCGTTGACATCGCTGCCATCGCCACCGCATATTCACCATGACCGACACGATTCATCAGCGGGTATCCGAACTGTTTGAACTTCTTCTTCACAGAGCTGCGCCTCGCGATCGTTTGACGCTCGATGCATTCCTTGAGGTTCGCAGCGCCCATGTCGAGCACAATGTCAGTAACTCCGGAGGCCCACGCCTTCTCAACGAGCTCCGCCAGCTTCTCCGGGTCCGCATCCCGCAATGCGAGAGGGCACGAATGCTTCTTCGCGATGTCGCACATCCCGGCGATGTTGTCGGACGTTGCACAGTACAGCAACGGTTTACGGGGCGCAGCGGTATCGATGACCTCCTTCAGGATGCTCTCAGGGCATTCGAGGACGAACGGCCCGTCCCATGATCTCAGCGACGAATCGATCGCCTTTCCGAATGTCCCGGCGTCACCGGAATCGCATCTTATCGATATCAAATCGACGCTGAATACCGTGCCCACCCTTTCAAACGTTAATTTCCTGATCTCGGCGATACGTTCCGGAACATCTGTTTTGTCGGACACGGTCACGGCGTACGCTATCGGATTTATGAAACGGCGTTCGTGCCGGTACAGCACCGTCTCGCCGCCCATCGTCACATCTTTACCTTTTCCAACGGTGACCGCCCTTACCGGCGGCGCGGCCGATTCCGCAAGCGCGTTCTTCGAGCTCTGCGACACATGCGGACAATCATCTATCTTCGCTTTCTGGTTGGCAAGGAGCATCGCAAACGCCAGACAGGTGGGCTGGCCGCAGTCCTTGCAGTTGGTCTTCGGCAGGAGTTTGAAGAATTCTATCGCTGTCGGCATTCAGTCACCCCTCAGTTCGTCCGCATACCCCATTATCATGTCCGCTGCGTTGGGATTCCTCATTATAACGATATCAGCGCCGGAGACCATCGCCGCCATTGCCGTCATCGTTTCCCACCAGGTCACCCTGCTTCTCACGTCACCGAGGCATTCATCCTCATCGTTCACCGCATCGCCCACATCCCATGCGCCCGTTGCATCGCATATCATCGGTATCTGTAACATCTTATCATTCGACAGCGCCGCCAGCCTGATCCTCTCGTTGACCGAGTACGAATAGTCCAGCCCCATCCCGAGCGGCGCCATCAGCGGGTCCATCAGGATGTCGCTGCGGTCAACGCCAAAATCCGTGAGTATGATGTTCATCTGCTTCGCAAGGTTCACATCAAGATTGGAGAACGCTATCAGCCCGTGCTTCCCTGCCATTGCCGCCGATGATATCGTCTTGTAATCATCCTCGTCCGCCTTCCCGAATATCAATTTCGTACCTCTTACGGAATCGCTGACCGCTTTCATCGTTTCGTTATCCACATCCGGGGTGCCGCATCCGTACACTATCACAGGAAGCTGTGTTGCGTCCGCTATCTTCTTTATCAGCCTGCCGGCATCATCCGGCGTTCTTTTGCCCTTGTCAGGATCGGTCCCCTTCAGACGCACGCATATCATGTCCGCGCCCAGCGACCTCCACATGAGCGCCCACT
This sequence comes from Methanomassiliicoccaceae archaeon, assembly GCA_031285205.1. Taxonomy (GTDB): domain Archaea; phylum Thermoplasmatota; class Thermoplasmata; order Methanomassiliicoccales; family Methanomethylophilaceae; genus Methanomicula. The sequence goes on from JAITWO010000062.1 coordinate 9,809, forward strand.
CCGTCGGGTCCTTCTGCCGGCCGTCGAACATCGATGCCGCCAGTTCAGGGTAATCGGTAAGGTCATCGAACACTTCGCCGGCTATCATGACCCTCCTTTTGGAGGTGTTCTCGAACGAGAGGAACGGCATACCATCCGCACCGCCCGCTATGTGATCGCCCCTTCCAAGGACCGCCTCACCTATCTTGCCCGAATATCTCTCACTGACCGAAGGTATCTTGCTCATTCTATCACTCTATAAGAGGGCTCATACTTAATGCAGGATGCTCCGCTTCCGCCATCCACGCCATCAGACCTTCCGCATCCTCCGTTACCGTCTCGTCCGCTATCTTGTCGTAAAGATCGGGGACACCCATCTCGGTACCTATTCTTTTTATTTCGGAGGCAAGCGATTCCTTCAGGCGTTTCGGCATCCACGCGACCCGTATCAATCCGCCTTCGGCGGATATGAATTTTTTGCTTGTGATGTACTGTCGCCCTATGCCCATGAATCCGGGGGTCTGCCTTCCGCCGCCTATGGAACCGGCAAGCGTGGAGAACTTCATCCCTATGGGTGTGATCCCGGCATGGTCGCGGTCAACGATGACCACCGCCTGCATGTCCGCAGTCATGGCCACGATGGCTTCAAAACAACCGCATGAGGTCATCGGTGCGTCCATCAGGCTGTACATGCACATTCTTTCAACATTACCGTGCGACTGCGCACGTACTATGTCATTGGTGCCTTCCCATTCTCCCTTGGCATCGCTGACCGCCGCGCCTTTGGATATCGGTACGTTGGGACCGTTCGGTGAGAGCTCGTTGCTTGCCTTCGCGTCAAGCCAATTGATCGCGCCGCATAACCCGAGCCTCTCGGGCGCGACGATGCAGACGTGGTCCGGAGCGAACGACTGGCACATCGTGCATGTATAGAACACGGGAACCGAATCATCAGTAAGCCCTCTCATCCTCTCGTCCCTTTTCTCATAGATTTTCTTTGCATCATCATGGAGTCTTGTGACCTCCTTGGGGTCTGTGGTCACTGTCACCTGTATCCGTGTGACGACCTTGCCGAACTCCTCCTTGATCTTGTGCACCAGTATCTTTCCGATGTGCTCCCATCTGAGGCCGCTGTCCTTGGCGTGGTCGCTTATCCTTATCCAATTCGAATCCCTCTGACCGGCGTGCCAGACGCCTTCCGCGAAATTCAGGAAATGATGTATGTTCCGTTCGATGACCGGCTCAAGGTCCGACTGAATGTCCTTACCGTAGATCTCAACAAGGATCCCCAGCGGGACCGTCGAACCTCTCTCGAACTCATTGATGTCCTTTCCGATGACAGTTATCCTACCGTCAGTTATGTTCTTCTCGTCGGCTATCCTCAGCAGTTCGAACGATTCGCTTTTTGTCCCTCCCGCTTCCAGATATTTGTTGGGCTGCCTGACGCTTTCGCCCTCGAACGCAGGGCCGTATGCAACGGGAAGGTCTATCGGCTCAAGTTTGACGGTGATCCCGCGTTCCTCGATGCCCACCTGTAACATCTCCAGATGGTCGGTGCAGGAGCGCAGGGCGCCGCTGATATGCGGCACATCACGATCGGTTATCACGACGGCGCTGTGCAGCAGCGCCGCAAAAGCGAAAGCGGCATCCAGGCACGTCAGCGGCCCCATGTGCACCACGACTATCTTCGGTCTCTTGGAAAGGTATGCCCTCAGTTTTTCTCTATCTCCTTCAGCGACGCTGCCGAACGAGTACGCCGCCCTTGCCGCAAAGTTCAGTGCGTGGACGGTCGCCGTGAACGTTCCGAGCGGATAGAACATGCGGCCCCATCCTATGGCTATGCCGTTATCCCTCATCTGCTCCAGACAATCGCCGGAAGCGCATGCGACCATCCCCTTGCTCTGACAGTCCCTGACCATCTTTCTCAGTTCCGCAGGGTTGCCGTTCTTCCGTCCCAGAAAGAGCACCGCGCCCGGTATCGTCTCGTCGACGAAGCTTAACCCAAGCTCTCTGAGCACCCGGTCCGGGACGAAACCCTCTCCCTCTTCCGTCATCCCGTTCAGGTATCTCACCGACTCGATTATCTCCGATGCGTACATCGCGTTCTCGCCCGCACGGAGGCCGTCATCCAGCGTTCCGCCGCCGGTGATGTCAAGGTCGGAGAGCAGCGACATCGCACCGTCAAGGTCTATGTCCGCTATGCCCTTCCATCCGTACAGCAGCGGTAGCGAGTACGCCGTCTCCGGGAACGATAATCCGGCGGTCCCGCCGTGCTCTTCCTTTGCTTTCGAGACCACTTCCTTCGCGGCCGAGACAATAAGGGCGGAGCCCTCGGACGCCATCGATATGAGGGATGCCGCATCCAGTGGGCCGTCCTCCGATCTGAGGAGGGCATTGACTGTACGATCATCAATTGCATATGTCCTTTTGATATATCCCCGGATCATGCTCAGTTCAGCCTCTTGTATTTTATGAGTTCGAATATGCCGTTCATCTTATCAAGCGCTTTCGGGATCTCCTTTTCCATCTCGTCGGCCGAGAGTCTGCATGCCCCGAGATCGGCATTGATATCAAGCGTCATCGTCTGATAGCATATCTTCACCTTGCTGAACACCGAGATGAGGTTGATGTTCTCCGATGCCAGGTAGTCCACCACCTGCTGGATCGACCCGGGGCAGTCGGGTATGCTGAACATCATCCTCACCAGCTGCGTGTTCTTTCTCAGGAAGGTTATGGAAAGCATCCACGATTCTGGGTCCACCACGAGCATTGCGTTCGACCCGTCGATGTCCTTCAGTATGTCGGAATATTCGATCGATGTGTCGAACGTGTCACCGGACAGGGCCACAGGTGCGCCCTGCCTCAATTCCGCTTTGCCCTGTCCGGCACTCTTGGAACGGAACACGCGTCCGATGTCCGCCTGCTTTATCTCAATATGATCCAATTTGGACACTGACGGGTCATTCGATTCCTTCAGTGCCTTGAATGTCTCGGCCAAGATGTCGGCTTCGCCGGCGAAGCTCAGGTCAACAAGCATCTTCCATATTATCGTGGTATCGGATATGGCGTTCAGTGATGTCGAATTGAGTATGTTGACGGTCCTGGAACCAAGGAACCCGGCCGCCTGCGCTGTTGCCCCGGGTACATCACGCATGTATATCGTCACATGGGTCAGTGTCCTGTAGTTCTCCTGCGGGAATGCCGAGAGTATAAGCTCATATTCCTTCACGCCGCTGCCTTTGTATTCAAAGAGGGTGCTGTAAACGTAACCGCCGTCAACAAGGCCGACAGCGTCCGTCAGCCTGCTGTCAATACGCACATTCGACCCGACCACTTTGACAAATTCCCATACTTTCATCCTTATACCTGCCTTCTATCAAAATCAATTCACTCATATAGCTTTTCGGTTGCTGTTCTTCACAGACACAAGCGGACGTGCCCATACAGGCCCCGGATCCGCCATATCCGTGATCAGATTGGCGAGGCTGTTCACGTCCTTCTTTGACGATATCATCTTCTTTATATTTCCGGCGCATCTTTTTCCCGCTTTTCCATGTTCTGTCCCTTTCGTTACATTCTCGACCATCGAGGCGGCCTTCCTGATGAGTTTCTCTGCATCTCTGATCACGGCCATCCGGTCGGCGTCGCTCATATTGTCCCTCAGCGAACGCTCGATGCTGAACGTATACCTTCCGGGCGTGCGTCTTTTCATACCGGTGTGGTAGGTGCATTTGGTGCAGTGCCGTCCCACATCGGCCTCCCGGCCGTCAAGTGTCGAGTTGTTAACCGGATCCATAGGATACCCGCACACAGGACAGATGTCCGGTGACGAAGGAGAATCATGAACGTTGTACTCTATCTCGATCCTCAGTATGTTCCGTTCCGTGGCGACCCGTCTGATCCTCTCCCCGGTGACACGGTAATCATCATCTTCGGCCCTGAGCTCTTTAAGGACCAGTTCCGTCATCATCGCCTGCGACACGATCTGACGGTTCTTCTTTATCACAGACCGTATAGCTGCTTCCAATCGATCGTCATCGGGTATCTTGCGTGTCATCATGACCGCATCTGTATCGTGGCGTATATACGTTTACAACGAACGCCGCCGCAGGTACGGGACGGGATAGATTAAATAAGCGTTCTCATGTTTGGAAAAACTGCGCGGGGGTAGCCGAGTTGGCCAAAGGCGCAGGACTTAAGACTCCTACACGAGGAAGAAATTCTGTCCCGTAGGGGTTCGAGGGTTCGAATCCCTCCCCCCGCACCAACTTCTCTGTCCAGATTCTGATTTTTCAAAATCAATTGCTTTTTTTTCATGGTTTTTGCCTCTCTCACTCCATATTTTTTTAATGTTGTTTATTGCCGTATTTTGCGTCCGGCGCGCATAATAAGTTTCAGTGGTTTTCGTCGTTTTATGGCCCATCGTAACAGATACGTCCTCTATGTCCGCACCGTCATCTATGAGCCTTTGACCGAATGTCCTTCTGCCTTTCTCAGATAGGCGAGACAGTGAAGGACTTATCGGAAGAGTTCATCATGAAATATCCGGAAATAACATGGAAGGAAGTGGCCGGGATGAGGGGCGTCATAAATCACGGATATCACAAAATAGAGATCGGCGATGTATGGATCACGGTAACAGAAGACGTACCGGTGCTGAAGGCCGTATGCGAGAAGATCCTGGACGTGATCTGAAACAGAACACATCAGCAACGCATCAGCCCGGCCGTGCATCTGCTCGGTTCCGCATGATATGTCCGGGTCATTCGCCGGTTATCAGATCCGTTATCTTCGTCTCTGTCTTTTTCATTAGGGCCGTATCGTTCATCCCTTTCGCAGAGGGGCAGGAACCGACATAGTCGAATGCGGCACAGACGTTCGGGCTGACGGTCACGGCGGCATCGCCGCCCGGCGGCGGTAACAACACGTTGCTGTATATGGTGATAGCAATAGTTGCCGTCGCGGTGATCGGTCTCGCTGTGTACTGGTCCTTCCTGAGGAAACGTTGAAGAGATACACGGCGGAGCTACCTGCCGTTCTACTTTTTTGTATATATTTTTTCAAAGATGCGGAGCATCAATGTCGCGGTCCGTTGATGTTCTCCTTTGAAATATAATTATTGATAATTACTATCAAAAGGAAAGTATTTATACAATAAAAATATGTTTAACGCCGATGTGTCTGTCATGCACAATATGCGCATGCGGATGTGCGTCACAGGCATTTTGAAAAACCGGGAGAGAGAACCATGAGAAAGAGAACGATATATATGTCGGTCATAGCGGCATTCATGCTCTTTGCCGCCCCCATCTTCTCGTTCGCGTCGGAGGCCGCCGGGTCTGACGGGGGCCGGCAGGGGACCACGGACGCAGAGAATGACGGGACCTTCGGAACGGTCTCCGCCGGCGATACCGTCGGGGAGTCGGCGCCGGTGATAGAAGTATCTGACGGAACGCAGCTGGCCGAGGCGCTGAAAGGGGCTGAGGACGGCACCACCATAAAGCTGACGGACGCCGTCATGTGTTCCGGGATCAGAATGGAGTCCATACCGGCGATAACAATATATTTCGATCTGGGCGATCATGATCTGATAATTCATTCACCGGGCAACAATGCAATATACATGAACTACGGCAACAAGATGATCCAGACAGGGGACGGAACGGGGAAGTTCATCCTGAGCACGGTCGAGAAGAGCTCTGCAGTGATCTTCGCGGATGGAGGGGAAGTTGATATAAGGGCAGACCTCACCGGGATAAAATACGGCATAGCTGTACAGGACGGTACCAAAGTATCCGTCAGCGGCAGCATCACCGTGACCGAAGGCTACGGCATATACGCTGGCAAAGGGACCGAGGTCACACTCTGCGGCAACATAAAGGCCGTACGCGGCGTGTATGCGTACGAGGGCGCAAAGGTATACGTGAACGGAACGATCGATGCACCCGTGTACATTGAGTTCTACGATCACAAAAAGGGCGAAGTGATCGAACTCAAGAAGGGAGAGCACATATCAGAAGCGGACGGATACGCTGTGTTCAGCTATTCCGTTGAGGACAAAGGCAATGTGATGACAACATACGTATACGTGTCGGCAGACGACAATGACGATCTGCTGATGTATGCGGCGATAGCGGTCATCGCAGCAGCGGCCATCGGTCTCGCGGCATATTGGATGTTCATTGTCAGGAAGCGATGAACAGATCCCAAAGGCAGGGAGGGGTCACTGCGAACCCCTCCTCTGTGTCATTTCAAGAATAAAGGTTTTTCAAAAAAGGATGAGGTACCGGAGACGACAATGTCAAGATTCAAGAAGTACTGGGCGAAGCAGTTCGCCAGGCCGGAAGGCATAGGCGGCAAGGTCTCCACGTTCCTGATGAACCGTATGAACGGCGCGATGTATGATGCGGTACTCGCAAACGTTCCGGAAAGCGGACGGATACTGGAGATAGGATTCGGTAACGGTCTTTGCATAGAACAGCTTGCGAAGAGGACGGATGCGGAGATATACGGCATCGACGTCTCAACGGATATGCTAAAGGCTGCGGCAAAAAGGAACAGGAAGTCGGTCAGGAAAGGAAAGGTGTCGCTTATGATAGGATCGGCGGAGGAGATACCGTTCGACGGGCAGTTCGATCTCATATACACAGTGAACACCGTCTATTTTTGGCCGGATCTTGACAAAGGGCACAGGGCGATAGCGGACAGGCTGGCCGGCGGCGGAACGTTCATGAACGTGTTCTATACGAAGGAACGGCTGGACCGAACAGGATTCACACAATACGGCTTCGCCAAATACACGCCCGATGAGCTCAAGGACGCCGCGGAGCGGAGCGGGATGAGCGCCGAGGTCATAAGGATAAAGGATGGCGCATCATACTCAGTGAAAGCGACAAGATAAGGCGGTCCGCCGCCCTGTATCATATGCGGCCGGGGTCGGCCCACAGTGATATGGATGCGGCCGGCGGTCTCATTTCTTCACGACTGCGCCGTCGCTCTGGAGGATGTTGTTTTCCGGTGCATCCATGTCCTTATTCATATGCTCGAACGCCCAGTCGTTCGTCTCGTTGATGCATTGGACGCCCAGTTCGTAGTATATGTGAAGTTTCACGTCAAGGAACCTCTCCGGGTCCTTTTTTCCGAGGGACTCCTTTGCTATGTTGATCCTCTCATCGGCGATATCGAACATGCGGTACTTCGCCTCCATGTTCTGCTCCGAACCGCCGTGCAGCATCTTGTCACTGTATACCGCGATGGCCGCCGTGACTATCGAAAGGACGGCAAGCATGACCCTCACCAGCGTCATGGTGGTCACGTCCTCGGGGAACATCAGTACGATGCCGCCGAACATCAGCTCCCCGATCGAGCCCAGGATCTCCTCTCCAAGGGATATCATGCTGAGCACGAACGCCGCTACGGATATGACGAGCATCGATCTCTCCACCACCATCATATACCGTCCGTACTTTGCGCTCTTCCTGCGGTTCTTCTCCTTCTTCCGCTTATGATATTTTTTCTGACCTTCGATCCAGTAACGGCCGGCACCGTCCCTCTGCTCCTCGGAGCATTCGTTTATCCTGTCATAATCATTGAGTATGTAGGACCCCCAGGCGGAGAGTATCGCCTTCGCCCACATCATGTCATTCTTCATGTAGCCGTAACATATCGATTCCGTTGAATCATTTATACCGAGCATCCCCCAGTAGCAGCCCACTCTCATCGACTCCGCCAATAACCGGTATTCTATGAATTTGGAGAATATCTTCCCGCTCTTGTGCTTCCTGAAGAACAATATCGCGACGACAAGGGACACAGAGTACAGTGCGATTATGAGGGCGGCACCGCCGAACAGGAAATAGAACTGCAGGAATGCCGCCGATATGAGGCCGAGGACGATCGACTTGCGTATGTTGCTGAACGAGGTGGTCTGATACTTCATCGCAAGCCGGTCGGCCACCTTCATTCGCAACACCATATCGTACATCAGCCCGCTGTCCTTTATCTCGGACGTTCCGGGAGTATCGCTGCCAAGCAAATCGTCGTACATCCTCGAGTCCATTTGCGATGTGCCGCTGCATATGTCGCTTACGATGGAACCCTCCGCGATCCCGTGGCCCTCAGTGATCCCCATGTCCCTGTTCATCTCGTTCAGGCGGGAGAACATGTTGTCGAAATAGTCAGGAAGGTCGCCGTACGTGTTCCATCCGTCCCGCGTCGGTCCGAGGAACGGTTCTGTTCCGTCATCATTGTCCGGGGCCGATACGCCGTTGTTGATCTCGTACTGTGCGATGTCCGCCGCAACCATATGCGGGACTATGTACCTCGCGGACAGGTTCTTGGGAGGATGATCGAGGTCCAGGCATCCTTTCTCTTTCAATTTATCATGGGGCGCGAGCCGGTCGACCTCTATATGATACACAAGGCAATCCTCGGTGACGTTCAGGTAGACCTCACGGGACATGGTCCTTGTGTTCTTCACAGGGGACATAGGATGGGTCATCTCATGAAGGTCCTCGTCCACCCCCTTGCATGCCATCCTCAGCGTGTCATACGTTCCGCCGGCGATATTCCCGGTGTACCGTCTTCCGTCCCAGAGTGCGATCATTATGTGCGACGTCGCTATCATATACGCCGCCAGGTTGCGGTAGCAGTCCGGGTCGTCCTTATTGTCGGACGGCAGCTCTATCGGGGAATATGAGGCCTTACCGTTCATCAGTTCGTAGAACTCCTTCATCGATGCATCTTTATCACCGCTGCCGCCTAACGTGCCCTCATATCTTCTGATGTCCATGGGCAGCACCGGAGCAAGCATGACGCCGGCATCCGTTGCGGCCTTCGCCGCTATACGGTCGGCGCCTTCCGCCAAAGGCGTTATGAGGATGAGCTTGGTGTTCGGGTATCTTTTCCTGTATGACAGGAAAAGGTCCTTTATCTTGTTCCTTATGAGGTCGTGATCCTTCTCCGGGATGTCCATGTGGCCGGTGACGGAGAACATCAGCGGCACTCCGGGCCCCCCCTCATAGATCCTCGATGACACCTCACCCCATCCTCCCGATCTTTGATGCCGGTTCTGCAAAAGCGGAAGAGACGATCATGTGCGCCTCCTGCGGATGGCATAGCATCCGGAGCAGTTCAGATGTTCGATCAGCCTATCCATTACATAGAAATCGTATGATGCCGTATCCGCTTCCGATAATGCCTTATTCAGCGGCAGGTCCTCGCCCCTTCTCTTCGCATCCTCGATGAGCGCATCCGATTGGATGTCACGCAGCCTGTACAGCTCGTCATACGTGGTGATGCAAGCATGCTGTCTGCTCTTCTCATCCTGCCTCTTCGTTCCGGTGACCTCATCAACCGCGAGTTTCGTCCATCCGCTCGTCAGATAATGGGCGTTCCACCTCTGGTGCTCCAGAATGGCTAGGTTGTTTCTTGCGGTGTCCGCTATCATGCCCTTATCATCCCGTTCCGCGAAATCGACGAAGTTGCCTTTTTCCTTCTCTTTCATCTGCGCCTCGTACACCGCAACGCCATATCTTTTCCTGTATTCGGAGGCGACATCGTCATCCGTCCGCACACCCGACGCATCCAGGTCGAAACCCAGAAGGTGCAATTTGGTCTTTATCGCAAGCGCGGCATATCTGTTGGAATCCCTTTTGAATTCGGTGAGCGAGTCCCATTTGGTCACTGTGTTCGACCGGTTTTTCATATTTGCGGATGTGTCTGCAGAGATCTTCCAGTAATCGTTCGCTATGTGTTTCGCCAGCCTGTCCAGCCTCTCCTCTATTATGTATTCGACAGAGAGCGTCTCATTGAACGATCCGAACGTTGTTATCACGGAATCTATGTCCCCCGGGTCGTTCAGCAGCTTATCATCGGACAGGACGCTATCCTTCTGTATCTTCACGAAGATCCTGACCGCGTCGTATATCCTGTCCGTGCCGGCGATCATTTTTTTGAGTAGTCTCATTTCGTAGAGCTTCTGACGCAGTTCCAACGCCGTCTCTATGCTCTGCCGGTCGGTGCCCAGGGCGATGATGATCGTCACAAGATCGTACCCTTCTTTTGAGCCCTCTCCTCTTATCTCGTCCATGACCCTCCTGTAGAACTCGGATGACTGGACGTCGAGGTTCGCGAATTTGATATTATATTTCTCATCCGGACCGTCGAAATATGTTCTGTCGGGGTCAAGCTCACAGTACCGGCGCGTTATGTTCCCTTTATCATCCTCTTCTCTGAAGAGCCCCGGCGACATATTCCTGAGCTGCATTTCCAGCTTGTCAGCGCCCTTGTCTATGATGAGCGCATTGTGATCTATGTTCATCATCTGGAAGTTGCATATGCTCTTCTTCAGGATGTTCCTGTTCGTCTGCCCGTAACCGACGAATATGGTCCCTATCTTATATCTCCGGTCGAGGCCGTTCTCATTCTCATCCTTAAGGCGTGCCTTGTCCGTGTTGATCCATTCATCCGGTATCAATGATGTCAGGGGATTCTCCCACAGCATCTTGCGGGCGCGCACTTCGTAAGGGTTGAAGAACCTGACCCTTCCGAGCGCATATTCCGCGAACGCGAAATGTTCGGTGCGCTCAACGGAACTGTACATTATGTGAGCAGTGAGGTCCACCGATGACAGGAGCTCCTCCTGCCGGGCAGTAAGGGGCCTGATGCGCCCGTTCTTCTTTTCCGGGTTCACGATGCTGCGTATATGATCAGTGACGATCTTAGCCACCAGGAGGTTCGTCTCGTCGTCATCCGACAGAGAGATCACCTTCGTGCTTTTCCCGCGGATGTCGTATCCTGCGGTCACCAGCGCTTTTGTCATCTCGGTGACGAAATCCTTTTCCCCCATGCGGTCACGTCCCGGTTCCGGTGCGTCACCGCCGCGCCGTTCATTCTTACGTCCCTTCCGGTTCTGGTCCCCGGCCGCGACGACCGCATAGCCTTTGAACATCATGCCGTTCTTCTTTGCCCGGTCCTTCGCTTCCAGTACTATTATCGTGTTCCTTTTCCTCCTGTCGTTCAGTCCCTTCAGGAACACGTCCGTCTGCTCGGACGCGCCGACCACTATGTACTTGTCACGCCTGGAGGTCCAGAACAGCTTGAGGGTGTTGACCGCATTCTTTCCTATCACTTTGATGACCACGAGCGCCAACAGCAACATGGCGGACACAAGGGTCACGGCCGCCGCGGCGGCATAGAACGAATTGTCACGTGCCAGCATCGATATCGCAGATGCATCGAAGGTCCCGGTGAACATCCTGAAGGTGGCGCCCAAAGAGGCGGCGAACACAAGCAGCGGGTTGAATGAGACGTTCGCATCGTTCTTGTACAGAAGGCCGAGCGCATGCAGGGTCATCCCGGTCACGAACACGGTGACAAAATACACCCAATGCGTCCAATCCTTCTCTCTGTTCTTTTTTGCGAAGAAGTAGTAAACGATCACGGTGAACTGGGCGATCATGGCGAATATGCTGAATATCGTGACGAACATATCTCATCTCCCCGTCCGCGAACGCTCTTGTCAAAAGCGCCCCTCAAATTGTTTTGCGCATATTAGGTTTATGGTCCATCAGAATATGTCGAATAGATCGATCATTTTTCGACAGTTGTCGATCTTTGATACTGTAAGTGATAAAAGCGGCCATTTCACCTGCTTATCGGTCTCTTCGTCCGGAGTGTTCAGAGTAAGGTCTAAACTTTGAACACACAGGGCACTATAACAAAGTACCAGACGGTAATTATAAAATGGCTTTATAGTTATATTGAAACGACAAGGGACATGAACAATGTTAAAAAAAGAATTTCTGGAATCTTCGGGCAATATTTTCAGGGCGTTCGGTTGTAAGCAGTACAAAAGGAAATTCGTGTACGATCATGAAGATATGTATATTACTTTCTTTTTAATCAGATCTAATTACAGTGAAGCCTACTATTTCGATTTCAATTGTACAATCAAAGCTTTGCATCCCGGAATTAAACCTTCAGAAATATTAGAGAAAGACTTTGATTTTATTTTATACCCCAGGTGGATATTGTTGCCTAAAATGATTCCGTTACAGCTGGATCTGGTTGATGTTCAGAAGTATGAGAAAATATTAAAGAAAGAACTGGAAAGGTTTTTGAAAAAGGTCAATAAGAAAGGACTGAGGTTCTTGAAAGAATATGGCAGAGGACACGCATTAGGAGAAAAAGCTGAAGAACTTTTGAGTAAATATTGAGAAGATATCGTATTTCCTCAATTGAAGCCCTAACGTTGTAAAGTCAACCGTTATGATCGTAGGGTTGTCTTATGCGGTCGGCCGTTCCGTCACCATTCTTATATGGCCGACCGTTTTCAATCGGCCGGATATCTATGCAGCAGACCTTAGTCAACTTTTATCTTTTCCAATTCCGCTAAAACTTCTTTGGCGAGTTCTCTTTGATCCTTCCAGAACGGATGATCCCTCATCCCTTCCAACGTCCAGATATCCTTATCATATCGAGGCCCGCCGGGAGACGCTTCATCGAACGCTGCCATAATTTTTTCATACAGGACTTCCGTTCTTCTATTGATCAGACCGATCCCCGATAGTGCTTCAATGTCATTTATGCCCAACTCATTTGCAATATCGTTTGCCAGATTCCATCTCGCAAAATCCTCTATTTCTGCCATTTGTACTTCATATGATGAGGACAGTCTGTTAAGACAGACCTTCAGATAGTTCAGAGAGTCCCGGACCCGATTCGGATCATTATTGTGCTTTGCCATTTTCATCCTCTGTTCCACCGCCCTTACGGAGATGTTCCATCCACTCTCGTAAATCCGTTCCACATGTCCTTTATGGATTTCCCGCATAATCTGGCATTTTCCAAAAGTTCCGCCGGAGTATCGTATTCTTCATCGATAACGGAGAAACCGACCTCGCCCTCGACAATGAAATGATTTATGAAATATAACAGGATCATATAATCTTCATAGTTAAATTCGAATCCGTAATCCGCGGTCGTGAATACCTCATAGAACTCGTCCCAAGTAAGATAATCGCTCGGCCTGGGTCTAGAACTCGGGTCATTGAAATATGAGTCGACCTTCTCTTTCAGTTCAGCGCTCAGGTTACAGCCAAGTTCAACCGTTTTGTGTTTCGACCTTTCGCGCTTTTTCCTGGAGAACCATCGGGATAGGAACAACTCTAATCCCTCCTGAGCCATCTTCTTAAGAGTTCTTTCACAAAAGCCGGTCTGCTTTCAATGTGCCATTTCCAATCCGATCCTGTACCTCTGATCCTCATGCTACACGTTCCACGGCGGTTATGACGGATGAGGCATATTTAATCCCATGTACAGGCTGACGCAGGCGGCGGACCCCGGCACAACAATATAAAAGATCAGTAACTGTCAAAAATGATCGGATCTGTTCAACACGGTCGTCCGTTAGGCTGTATCGGACGGCGGTGAGGCCGGGGCCAGAACGTGCTGAGTTTTCAAGGTCAGATATTTACTTATATTTTACGGGCGATCGTCCATCCATCGATGCATCTCGGCAGGTCTGCTGTAAAAGCCTTCTTCCGTATCATGGAGAACTGATACCGTACCGACCTGACGATACGGACATCAGCAGTTGTGACGATACTGCACACACGACGATCGGATACATAAGAGGGGGATGACAATGCCTTTAAGTAACAGGCGGCCGCCGGCCAAGGAACTGCTTTATCAGAAGATACGCGACGCACTGTCGCACGATCCTGCGGTCGCACGCTGCATCCTGGACAAAGATCATCATATTCTCAAGGACAAGGAAAAATTCAACGAATGCTTTAACGATCCGTTCAAGCCCATAGGCTGGATGGGCAACCTGTTCACGCTTGCCAGTCTGTTCATGTATGCCAAATACAGCGAGGTCCGGATGGGGAAAGGACTGAACAGGGACAATAAGGACATGCCCAACGCGCTGTTCCTGAACCGGATACTGGAAGGCGTGCAGAACATCAAAGGCTATTTCAGCAAACCGTCATCGGCTATCCGTGTGCTGAGGGTGCTGGACGGAATGTACGATGCCTTTGACATGAGTTTCCTTGTTGTGAAATACATGATCGTCAATTCGCAGATAGAGGCAGGCTTCAGCTACAATTCGCAGACGGATAAGAGGAAGGGGCTGTCAAAGCACCTGGGATTTCCCGGAGAGA